>JAGHBD010000130.1 GCA_021161135.1 Thermoplasmata archaeon | reverse complement strand
TGTATGCAATGAAGGAACAGAAGCAGCAGAAAATGTGCCATGGAGCGTTGATTTAACTGGTTTGGTATTCGTGGGCAAGCATGCAGAGGGCACAATTGATACGCTCAATCCAGGAGACTGCACAACTGTAGGGCCGGGCTTAGTATTTGGCTTTGGTCCAACAACAATAACAGCGAATGTTGGAGGCACAACAGCAACAGCAAATGGCTTCGTGCTCGGCCCGCTTGTGCTGGGCGTGAGTTAGCTCTTTCCCTCTTTTTAAATTTTTGTGGTAATTTTTTTAATACAAAGCAGAATAAGGTTGTGATGTTGAAATATGGCTTGGTGGCAGCATTAGCAATAATTTTTTTCACTTTTGCCCCCTTCGCCAACGCAAGTGTTGGTGTGGCATACTTTTACTCAAATAACTGTCTTATGTGTGAAGAAATCGAACCATTTATTCAGCAATTACAGAATATGTCATTTGTCGAACTGGAAAAATTTAAGGTATCTTTTATGCCTTTAAATCCAACAGCAAATGACTCTCTTTTCAAAAATCTCTCCTATTTGTATGACTCTCCTCATGATGTCCCAATATTTTTTGTCGCTAATGAATGGTTTTATTTCGGTAACAGAAGTAGTGTAGAAGAAGAAAAAGAAAAATTGCTCCAGACATTGCATGAACTCAGCAACTATAGCATTCCTCCTCCTGTTGTTGATGGCAAAACAGTTTATCCTAAACCTGTATGCATACTCATTTTTTATAACTCGAGCAGAGGAGAGGATGTGAGCGATGTTGAAAATTTACTTGAAAAGGAGATAAAATTTGTTAGAGTTGATAAGCTGGATGTGGCAGCCAAAATAAACAGGAGTGTTATGAAAAAAGTAGGGGTAAATTATACTCCTGTAGCCATAATCGGTGAGGAGCATTATAATTTATCTCTTTATAACGCTTCTTTCATTGTTGAAAGAGCCAAAAAATATGAAAAAATAGGAGTGGATTTTCCTCCGACATATGAAGAAAGAAAAATTTGTGCCTTGCTTTTCTATAGCCCAACTTGTCCATCATGTATAGAATTTAAAAGAGAGCTTGATGCTCTCGCTAAATTATATCCTCTTGAGATAAAAACATATGATACACATGTGAAGGAGAACTATGATCTTTTGCTCGACTACTATGCAAAGTATAATATCACGAAGCCACATTCCTCGAATCTATTCATTGGAGACAAATATTTCTATTCCATAACGCAGATGGATGAGATAGAAAAGGAAGTAAAAAGATGGGTTGGCATAGGGCTTGATTGCCCCACAGCAGGCAAAACAACTCCAGAAGAATTTTTGAAGAAATATACTGTATTTGCTGTCGCTTTCTTGGGGCTTGTTGATGGAATAAATCCTTGTGCCTTTGCCACCCTCATATTCTTCATAGCTTATCTGGAAAGGGTGAAAAGAAGGGAGGATGTTTTGCCCATCGGCTTATCTTTCTCGCTTGCCGTATATATGTGTTACTTCCTCATTGGTATTGGGCTTCTTGAGCTCCTTTATGTTGTAGAGAGCATTTCATCGACACTTGGCAGATACATTTATGGGACAATAGGCGTTGCAGCCATAATACTTGGTATATTCAGCTTCTATGATTTCATTCTTATAAAAAGAGGGGAGACGAAAGCCATTCTGCAGTTGCCCACATTTCTCAAAAGAAAAAGAGGAAGGGTTTTAAAGAAACTTACAGAAGATAGGAAATTGTTACTCCTCTCTCTCTTTGCATTTGGCGCAGGATTTGTAATATCTACCATCGAATTAGCATGTACGGGTCAGATTCTTTTCGTTTTTCTCGCTGCAATGAAGAGTGCAAATCCTCCAAAGGCTCTGATTATCAAATATCTGCTTATATATGATTTTATGTTTATTGTTCCTTTGCTTATAATCCTCTCCCTCTTTTACATCGGCTATTCATCAAAAATGCTGGCTGACAGGCATAAAAAAACATACGGATATACGAAACTCATTATAGGCACTGTTCTTCTTGTGATGGGTATATATATGGTGCATCGAGTTTTTATTTAATTTAAGGATAATGCATTCATAAATTTCGCTAAATTTAAATAAGAAGGGCGATTTAGGTTTTTGATGTTTCTCTCGAGTTCAAAAGCCATTTTTCTTTCCTGTGGCAGATTAAATGAAGATAGCTCGGAGGGGTGGTGTGATGAGTAAGATTCTTCTCATTGTTGAAGATGAGGAGGACATGCAGGAACTTATGAAAAGATATATTAAGAAGGCAGGGCTTGATTTGGAGATATATTCTGCTTTTGATGGTAAAGAAGGAGTGGAAAAATATAAGGAGCTAATGGAAGCCGGTAAAAAGCCAGACTTGGTTATAATGGATTTGAAGTTGCCCGAGATGGATGGCGTTGAGGCAACAAAACAGATTAAGAAAATTGATAGAAATGCCATCATATATGGCTTCACTGCTTTCTTTGATACAGACTGGAGCGAACGCTTGCTCAAGGCAGGAGCCAAAAAAGTTATTCCACGCTACATTGGCTTCGATGGTTTCGTGAAAGAACTCAAGAAATTTTTCCAATCATGAAAATCGGCATCATTGGCTGCGGGGCGGCGGGCGGCACGGCAGCGCAATTTGCGAGGAAGACAAATAGAAATGCGGAAATTGTTGTTTATGATAAGGAAGGATATGGGCAGTATTCGAAATGTGCCCTGCCATTTGTTATTGGCGGAATGGATTGGCAGCGCATTATAGAATTTCCTCCAGAATGGTTCAGAAAGAATGGTATAGAATATAGAAATGAAGAGATTTATAGGGTGGATTTGGAGAATGGTATTGTTGAAGGAGAAAAGGAGGAGGAGTTTGATAAGCTCATTATAGCAACTGGTGCTAGCCCGGCATGCCCTTTTGAAGCAAACAACGCCTATTTCCTCCGAACCCTCGATGATGCCCTTGCTATAAGAAAAAGGGCTGAGGAGGCAAAGAAAGTTATTATAGTTGGAGCAGGTCTCATTGGAATGGAGGTGGCGGAAGCGTTGATTAAGGCAGGGAAAGATGTAAAAATACTGGAATATATGCCACAAATTCTGCCAGGGATGCTCGATAAAGATATTGCTGATTATGTAATGAAAAAATTGAATATCGATGTTATTCTAAATTGCAAGGTAAAAAGAGTGGATGGTGGCACGGTGGAAGGAAATGATTGCTATGAGGCAGACATGAGCATAATTGCGACAGGAAATAAGCCTAACACATTCAGCGGAAAGGCAATAGAGGTAAATGAGAGGTGTGAGGCGAGAGAAGGCGTATATGCTGCTGGAGATTGCACCATAATCAAAGATTTTTTTGGCAGAAGCATTGTTGTTGGACTTGGAAGCATCGCAGCCCGCCAGGGAAAGGTGGCTGGCAGCAATGCTGCAGGCGGAGATGATGCTATTCTTCCACCTATTTTGGCAAAGACAACAAAGTTATTTGGCATAGAAATTGCATCCGTGGGTCTATTGAGCAAGGAAATTGATGGCATAGCTGCCAGATATCTTGGCAGAGATTTGCCCCATTATATGGGTGGGGAGGAAATACTTGTGAAAGTTGTTGCTGATAAAGATGGCGTAATAGTTGGCTGCCAGGCTGTTGGAAGAGGAGCTGCGAAAATTATCGATAGATTGGCGATTGCCATTTACAATAAAATGAATGTGAAGGATATGGCAAGAATAGAAAATGCTTATGCCCCTTCTGTTGCCCCAACCTTTGATGCCATCGAAATTGCATGCAGTATGATAGAAAGAAAATTAAAGTAGCTTGCTTTTAATATCATGAAAAAATTGTTCGAAGGAGTCTATAAAGAAGGTAACAGAATCTTCACAAAAAATCTGATGCCCGGAAGGAAAGTATATAATGAGAGGTTACTGAAAAAAGGAGGCGTGGAATATCGTTCATGGAATCCATATCGCAGCAAAATGGCTGCAGCCATATTAAAAGGGTTAAAGAATTTTCTCATAAAAGAGGGGGAAAGGATACTCTATCTTGGAGTGGCAAGTGGAACAACCGCAAGCCATTTTTCTGACATAATAGGAAATGGGGGGATAATATATGGGATTGAAATATCCTTCAAGCCAATGAAAAATTTCATAAAACTCTGCCAGGAAAGAAAAAACATGCTACCTGTTTTGGCAGATGCAAATAAACCAGAAATGTATGAAGCAATAATTGAGGATGCAAATGTTCTGTATCAGGACATAGCACAGAAAAATCAAGTGGAAATTTTCCTTAAAAATATGAATAAATTCGAGCCACAGCATGGCATAATAATGGTTAAGGCAAGAAGCATCGATATCTCAATGAAGCCAAATAGGGTTTTCGAGAGAGTTAAAAAGGAAATAGGAAAGCATTTTGAAATAAAAGAGGCGATAAAGCTTGCCCCATATGCTAAGGATCATATTGCCATCGTAGTAGAATAAATATTTGCATCCCCAAAATCTTATAAGATGATGAAATATACAAAATGTGCATTATCTTGAGCCATTGTTTAACCCAGAAAGCGTTGCCATAGTTGGAGCATCACATCATGAAGGAAAAATAGGTCATACGGTTGTCAAAAACATAGTTGAATCTGGATACAAAGGGAGAATTTACCCAGTGAATCCCAAAGGAGGAGAAATTCTTGGTCTTAAAGTATATAAAAATATCTTCGAAATAGAGGAAAAAGTTGATGTTGCAATAATTGTTGTACCTGCTAAGGTTGCAGAAAACATAATAGAGGATGTTGCGAAAAAGGCGAGATATATCATTGTTATAACATCCGGCTTTTCCGAAGTGGGAAATATAGAGGGAGAGAAAAAAATTGTTGAGGCAGCAAGAAAACATGGAGCACGTGTTTTAGGGCCAAATGTTTTTGGCATATATTCTGCAAAACCACCTATAAATGCCACTTTTGGCCCATCAAAAATAAAGGCTGGAAATGTTGCTGTCGTTTCTCAATCAGGAGCACTGGGTATAGCAATGATAGGGAAAGCCGCTGAAGAAAATATGGGGCTATCTGCCATTGTATCCATAGGCAACAAAGCTGATTTAACAGAAGTGGAAATCCTTTCATATCTTTTCCAGGATGATTCAACAAGAGTTGTTTTTCTATATATAGAGGGGCTTGAAAATGGCAGAGAATTCCTCGATATAATAAGGAAAAGACCACCAAATAAGTCAATAATAGTGCTAAAGGCAGGGAGAAGCAAGGCGGGAGCGAGGGCGGTGGCAAGCCACACTGGCAGTCTTGCGGGGAGCGATGCAGTATTTGATGCAGCCTTCAGGCAAGTAGGAATATTGAGGGCTGATGGCCTTGAAGATGGATTAAATTGGGTTACCACCATTGCCCTTTCGCCGCCTCCAAAAGGTAAAAACGTTGTTATTGTGACGAATGGTGGAGGGCTGGGTGTTATAGCAGCTGATGCCTGCGAGAAATATGGACTGCATTTGTTCGATGACATGGAAGTGCTTCGAAAAACGTTTCAGGATGTGATGCCAGAGTTTGGCTCTTATAAGAATCCTGTGGATATCACTGGGCAGGCTGGAGGAAAGGAGTATAAGGCTGCGCTTGAAAGGGCATTTAAAGAGCCAAATATACATGCCATCTTAGCTTTATATTGCGATAGAGGTGATGCTGAGCTCGAGGACATAAAAAATGCTTTCATAGAAGTGCATAAAAAGTATGGGGATAAGCCGGCATTATATACAATATTTGGAGGAGAAGGTGCAACTTCAATAATAACCGCCCTCAAAAGAGAAGGTATTCCAGCATTCAGTGATGTGGAGGATGCCGTCTCATCTTTATATGCTCTTTACAAAGTAAATGAAAGAAAAGACGAGGGAGAGCTTGAGGAAATAGAAATGGATGAGGAAAGAATTAGAAAGATAATAGAGAGAGCAATTAAAGAAGGAAGAAGAAAGCTACTTGCCCATGAAGCAAAGGCTATACTGCAGGCAGCAGGTGTAGATGTGCCGCCGTTTTATCTTGTCCGCAATATAGAGGAGGCTGTTGAGGCGGCGAATAAGATAGGATATCCAGTTGTTATGAAAGTGGTTTCGGAGGACATAATACATAAGACAGATGTGGGTGGAGTTGTGCTGAACATAGAGAATGAGAAGGAGGCAGCGGAGGCATATGAGGCAATAATTGAGAATTGTAAGAGAAATGTGCCGAAGGCAAGAATAGTGGGCATAGAAGTAACTAAAATGCTGCCAAAAGGTGTAGAAACGATAATAGGAGCTACAACCGATGCCTCATTTGGAAAAGTTGTCATGTTTGGCTTGGGCGGCATATATGTGGAAGTGATGAAGGATGTTACATTTCGCGTCGCTCCAGTGGCAAAGAAAGAAATAAGGAGAATGGTGAGAGAGATAGAATCATATCCTATACTTGCGGGAGTGAGAGGGGAGAAAAGTAAAGATATAGAAGCTATCATAGATACAATATACAGAATTGGAATGCTTGTAACAAAATTCGAGGAAATTTTGGAGTTAGATATAAATCCTCTCATTGTATATGAAAAGGGTGCAAAAGTTGCGGATGCAAGAATGAGTATAAAGGTGGGAAAATGAAGAGTATTGTGATAGCGGCAATGGATGAAAAGTCTGGTAAAACTACTGTGGCATATGCAATTGCTAAGCTTGCGAATAAGAAAGTTGGCTATATGAAGCCTGTGGGAGACAATGTTGTTTATAAAGAGAAGAAACTCCTCGATTATGATGCAATTCTTTTCAAGGAGATTTTCTCCTTAGAAGAGGATGCTGAAATACTCTGCCTTGGAATGCATCACTCAAAAATACTCCATTTTTATGATAAGCCTGTGGAGGAATTCAGAAGAAGATATGAAGAGTTTTCGAAAGATAAGGAACTCTTTATAATAGAGGCGGGAGAATTTTTGTGGAAAGGAGCATCCATAGGGCTGGATGGTTTATCAATAGCAAAAGAGATAAACGGAGACATAATTTTTGTTATCTCAGGCGACTACCATGAGATGCTTGATGAAATTCACTACATAAACAGTTTTAAAGAGAAAGCGAGAATTAAGGGCATTATTCTGAATAAAGTTAATGAGGAGGATGCTGAGAAGCTGAGGGAGCAGATAGAAAACTTTGGATTGAACTATCTTGGCTATATCCCGCCTATAAAGAAACTCAAAACAATGAGAGTTGGATATATTGCTGAAAAACTATTTGCGAAGGTGGTTGCTGGCGAGAATGGCTTGGATAAATATGTTGAAAATGTTTTCATAGCTGCTCTTTCAGCTCCGGAAATAAGAAGGCACCCTGATTTTAAGAAGGAAAAGAAACTTATAATAACGGGCGGCGATAGAAGCGATGTAATTGCTGCTTGCATAGAAAATGGAACATCTGGCATAGTTCTCACAAATAATATTGTGCCCTCTGCCAATATACTTGCCAAGGCAAATGAGAAAAATATTCCCCTGCTCTCTGTTCGTCCTGATACCTACAGCGTTGCCAAACTCGTTGAAAATATTCAGCCTGTACTTTTGCCAGATGAAAAGGAAAAGCTTGAGGCTATTGAAAAGGAAGCA
>JAGHBD010000081.1 GCA_021161135.1 Thermoplasmata archaeon | reverse complement strand
GAAAATTTTGGAACGCTTTCCACGGGAAATATTCCGTAGAAAGCATGCAAAATTGGATAGAGGCGTTTGCTGGATTTAGAAATTTCTACAAAAATTTGGAGGTGTTAAGTTGATGGTCTCATTGCAGTATTTAAAAACAATTTTAAGGGGCAGCGTGATTTCATTCATGGATCCATTCATGATATTCTGGATTTTTCTGCTTGGTATCCTCACAGGCTTTTTGATAGGCATAGTTCTAATTCACAGAATAGTTGCTGTGCCTTTAAAAAAGGAGAAGAGAGAATTGGAAGAAAGAAAAAGAAGTATGGCAACATTATATGGCAAAATAACGGAGCAATTTGCACCCTTTATGGAAGCATACCCCTATGATGCCCGCCGCTTCCGCTTTATTGGTTCGCCAATAGATGGCATACAATTTGAGGATGATAAGATAGTGTTTGTTGAATTCAAAGCAGCAAACAGCAAACTCACCCAAGAGCAGAAGAAAATTAAAAAACTCGTTGAAGATAAAAAAGTGGAGTGGTTTAGCTTTGAGATAAAATGGGAGTAGAATTGAAACCGCTGGTGAAGGCAAGACAGATAACTCTACATGATTTAAAAGGTAAAGTTGTAGCTATCGATGCCTACAATGCCATGCATCAGTTTCTTTCCATAATAAGGCAACGGGATGGCACACCTTTAAAAGATTCGCAGGGAAGAATAACATCTCATTTATCCGGCTTACTCTACAGGACAGCAAATCTCGTTGAAGAAGGAATAAAGCCTGTGTATGTTTTCGATGGCAAACCACACCCACTCAAACTAAAAACGCTGGAAAAAAGAAAGGAAATAAGGAAGGAGGCGGAGGAAGAGTGGCTCGCCGCCCTGGAGGCAGGAGACATTGAAGAAGCGTTTAAAAAGGCGCAAAGGACGAGCAGAATAGATGCAGAGAAGGTAGAAGAAGCGAAAAGACTGCTCGATGCTCTCGGCATACCATATGTTGATGCAAAAAGAGAAGGAGAAGAACAGGCAGCATATATGAATGCAAAAGGAGATGTTGATTTCGTTGCCTCACAGGATTTCGATGCCCTTTTATTTGGAGCGAGAAAGCTTGTGAGAAATCTTGCGATAACTGGAAAAAGGAAATTGCCGGATAAACAGATATGGATTGATATATCGCCAGAAGAAATATCTCTCGAAAAATTGTTAGAAGAAAACGGGATTAACCGCAAACAACTCATCGATATTGCAATACTTATTGGCACAGATTTTAATGAGGGAATTAAAGGAATAGGGCCAAAGAAAGCATTGAACATAATAAAAGAGTATGGAAGTATAGATGCAGCTATTGAGGCAGGAAAGGTTCCAGAAATAGAAAATTATGAAGAAGTAAGGAAAATATTTCTCGAGCCAGAAGTGAATGAAAATTACAAAATTGAGTGGAAGGAGGTGGATGAAAGAGCTGCGATAGATATACTGTGCAGAGAGCATCAATTTAGTGAGGAAAGAGTAAGGAAGGCAATAGAAAAATATCGTAAATTTGCAAAAAGTTTTAGACAGACAAGTCTATTTGATTTTCAATGAATAGAAAACTTATTGTAGCCATTGCAGTAATAGCGATTTTCATAATAATTTTTGCCAATGTTTATTTAGAGGTTAAAGCAATCAGAAGTATAAAAATAGAGATATATGATGTAAAGGTTAAGCAGATTGCCCCGAACATACTCATTGAGATAAAAGTAAGGATATATAATCAGGAAGTGAGGAAAATAGATGATTTAAAGGGCGACTTTGAGATATATATTCTGAATGTTCCGACAGGAGAAATAGAATTTGGAGAAGTTGATATCCCGCCCCATTCATACAAAAATGTTTCCATGCCTCTTGTTCTTCGTTACAGAGATATTTCAGAAGGCGTTGTAGAGGCAATAAAAAGGATGGATTTCAATATGAGTATAAAAGGAACTGTGGAAGGAAGAGTTTTCTTTGGTTTGCTAAAATATGAAGAGCCAGTTGAGGCAAAGTGGAGTATAGAATAATCTTATAAACTTGATTGCCATTCAATTTCATGATTGTTAAAGATTATAAGGAAGTGGAAATAAATGATGTTACTGAGGAGGGAGCAAAGGATGTTAAAATTCAGTGGCTTATCGACGAAAAAATTGGCAGAACATTTGCGATGCGCCGCTTCGTTATAAAAAAGGGAGGGCACACGCCTCTTCATCGCCATGACTGGGAACATGGCGTTTTTGTTCTTGCTGGCGAAGGAGCTTTGGTGGATGAAAGCGGGAAAGAGCATCCTTTGAAACCGGGAACATTCGCATTTGTTGAACCAAACGAACTTCATCAGTTTCGCAACAAAGGCGAAGAAGATTTCGTTTTCCTGTGCATAATTCCTCTCCCATGAAGATAATTTTTATATCAAGAGAAGAAATAAAAAACCCTCTTGCAAGCAGCATAATCGAAGCAGGAAAAAAATTGCATGAATGCAAATTAAGGGCAAAAAGCATAAGCATGAGATATGGAAAAAGGATTCTAATAACCGCCATGGGAGCAAATATTCATGATTTGAGAAGTGGAGATTTTGTCGAAATAGTTGACTATAATCCTGCTGGTGATATCATGCTTGTTATAGGAACTAAAGCTCCGCCCGATGAAGCGATGATTCATTGGTTCATTTACAGGCGGGAAGAAATAAATGCCATAATTTATGCAGAGGGAAATGTCGAGGGAGGAATAAAGGTGGATGAAAGAAGAAATACAATGGAATTTATTGCTGAAATACTCAAAGCACTGAAAAAGGGAAATTTAATAAATGCTGGGAAGGATGTAATCTCTGCTGGAGAAAACCTGCAAAAAGCTCTGGAGGGGTTAAAATGCTCGTAGATGGCAAAGAAATGAGGAGTTTATGGTATGAGGATGATTCTCTCAAATTAATTGACCAACGAAGCCTTCCCGCAAAACTGGAAATATTTGAAGCAAAAGATGAAAATGAAGTGGCGTATGCAATAAAGGAGATGGTTGTAAGGGGTGCTCCAGCTATCGGCTGCGCAGCCGCATACGGCATAGCAATGGCAAAAGATAAGCAAAAAGCAGCGGAAATTCTGGCAAATACCCGCCCTACAGCTCGCGATCTTTTTCATGCCATCGAATATATGCTTGACAAAATAGAATATGGAGAAGATGCCTTAAAGGCAGCCGAGAAATATGTTGAGGAAATTGTGGGAAAATGCAGGAAAATAGGGGAGCATGGAAAAAGACTCATCTCGCCCAACGCTCGCATACTGACGCATTGCAATGCCGGCGCCCTTGCATGCGTTGATTATGGCACTGCTTTAGCTCCAATAAGGATGGCAAGAGATAAAAATCCATTTGTATGGGTTGATGAAACCCGCCCACGTTTGCAAGGGCTGCTTACATCATGGGAACTCGAGCAGGAAGGTATAGAGCATGCTGTGATAGCAGACAATGCAGCTGGCTATTTTATGGAAAAAGGCGAGGTAGATTTGGTAATAGTAGGAGCAGATAGAATCACTTCCAACTATGACGTTGCCAACAAAATTGGCACATATGAGAAGGCAGTGGTTGCAAAAGAAAACGATATTCCATTCTATGTGGCGGCGCCTCTTAGCACCCTCGATAAGAGCATAAAAAGTGGAAAAGATATTGAAATAGAGGAAAGGGGGGAGGAGGAGGTTACAAAAATATTTTCATGGAAGCCAAAAAAAGTGAGGAATCCCGCCTTTGATGTAACTCCTGCAAAATACATAACAGGGATAATAACTGAAGAAGGAATAATAAATCCAGCTGAGTAGTTATTTCCTTCTTATTCCTATGTTTATTCTCTCTCCTTCAATTTTCCATTCTTTTACATGTTCTCCCTCTGGTTGCTGCTTATAAATTATTTCATCGCTTCTTGTCTCATTTTTGACGTAATTCTCCCACTCTCCGAGTTTTTCTCTATCAATATTTATTTCAACAATTATTCTTTCCTCCATTTCCAAGTTCATCTCTTTTCTCATTTCCTGTATTCTCCTGACTATTTCTCTTGCAAACCCTTCTGCTATTAGCTCCGGTGTTTGAATGAGATTGAGAGCTATTGTTATGCCATCCACGCTTCCCACAGCATATCCTTCTTTAGCCTTCTTTTCAATTATGAAATCTTCCTCGCTAAGCTCGTATTCCTCTCCATCTATCTCCACCTTTCTGATTTCCTTTCCTGCCTTTTCTATTGCCTCCGCCACCTGCTTCGCCTTCTCCTTGAATTTTGGTCCAAGTTTCGCATAATTTGGTTTTGCAACCTCTTCCCTAAACTGGTTATCCTCCGCAGCAAACACAACGTTCTTCACATTTATTTCATCCTTTATTAATCCAGCAAATTCCTCCAGATTTTTATCTGCAACAATTATTATTTCTTTCAATGGTCTCCTGAGCTTTATTCCATGCTTGGCTCTAAGAGCCCTTGCTTCCTCCACTATCTTTCTCACCGTTTCCATTCTCTCTTCAAGTTCTTCATTAATCATTTCCTTGCTACTCTGTGGATAATCACATAAATGCACACTCTCTCCTTTTTCCATTTCAAGATATATTTTCTCTGCAATGAAGGGTGTGAAGGGTGCAATTATCTTTGCTACAGTTGTAAGCACCTCATATAGCGTTGAATATCCGGCCATTTTTTCTTTGCTCCTTTCTTCGCTCCAGAATCTTTTCCTTGAATTTCTCAGATACCAGTTGCTTAAATCTTCTATAACAAATTCTTCTATCATCCTAGCTGCCTTATGAACCTCAAAAACTTCCATCTTTTCTTCAACATTTTTTATTAAATTGTGGAGACGAGATAAAATCCATTTATCGATAAGTTCTCTCTCCTCATATTTCACAGCATCTCTTCCATAATCAAAATCATCCAGTTTCGCATATGTTTCATAAAATGAAAAAACATTCCATAGAGTGAGTAAGAATTTGCTCAGCACATCTTTAACAACCTTTTCATAAAAACGCTTAGGTTGCCAAGGTGGGGAGGCGGAAATAAGATACCATCGCAAAGCATCTGCACCATATTTTTGGAATATCTCTGTTGGCTCCACATAATTACGAGCCTTTTTCGACATTTTTTGTCCTTTTTCGTCGAGGATTAAGCCAAGAGTAAGAACATTTTTATATGGTGCCTCATCAAAGAGAAGCGTTGAAATGGCAAGCAACGAATAAAACCATCCCCTCGTCTGGTCAATCGCCTCACATATAAAATCGGCGGGAAAATTCTCCTCGAATATCTTTTCATTTTCAAAGGGATAATGCCACTGAGCAAATGGGGCAGAGCCAGAGTCATACCATGCATCTATTACCTCTTCCACCCTTTTCATCTCCCCGCCACATTCCTCGCATTTGAGCAGGATTTTATCAACATATGGGCGATGTAAATCTAATTTTTCAGGGAAGTTAATTGCCTTTTGTCTCAATTCCTCCACGCCTCCAATGCATATCTCTTTCCCACATTTCTCGCATACCCATATTGGCAATGGCGTTCCCCAGTATCTCTTCCTCGATAGAGCCCAGTCTCTTGCCTCCCTGATGAATTCTCCAAACCTCCCGTGTTTTATATACTCAGGATACCAGTTTATCTTCTCATTGTTTTTAACGAGATGTTCTCTTAGGCGAGACATTCCTATGAACCATGATTCTATTGCATAATATAGGAGTGGTGAATCACATCTCCAGCAAAAGGGATATTGATGCCTGTATTTGTGTTCACTTACAAGAAGCCCCCTACTTTTCAAATCCTCTATAATCTCTCTATCTGCATCTTTTACAAATTTTCCTGCCCATGGTTTTACTTCCTCTTTGAATTTGCCTTCCAAATCTACGAGTTGCACAATGGGCAAATCATATTTTCTGCCCGCCTCATAATCTTCTTCTCCAAAGGCTGGGGCAATGTGAACTATACCTGTACCTTCGTCCATGGTTACAAAATCAGCGAGTATAACAAACCAGCATTTCTTTTCTGGCTCAATGAATTTATATAGGGGCTCATATTCAATTCCTTCCAGTTCTTTGCCTTTATACCTATCGATTTCATTGTATTCCTTTCCTTTGAGTAAGATCGCGGCTCTTTCTTCAGCAAGAATTAATTTTTCTCCCTCATATTCTATTTTAATATACCACTCGTCGGGGTGAACAGCCAATGCCACATTTGAGATTAAAGTCCATGGTGTGGTTGTCCAAGCAAGGAAATATTCATCTTTTCCCTTAATTTTAAACTTAACAAAAATGGAAGGATCTTCAACCTCTTTATATCCCTGAGCCACCTCATGAGAAGACAAAGTTGTTCCACATCTCGGACAGTATGGCGTTACCTTATGGCCTCTAAACAGCAAACCTTTTTTCCATGCTTCCTTAAGAGACCACCATACAGACTCGATATAGTCGTTTTCGAGGGTGATATATGGATTGTCCATATCTATCCAGAAACCAACACGCCTTGTCATCTCCTTCCATGCCTCCTCATATCTAAAAACGCTTTTTTTACATTCTTCATTGAATTTCTCTATTCCATATTCCTCTATTTCCTGCTTGTTTTTCAATCCAAGCATCTTTTCCACTTCAATTTCAACTGGCAATCCATGTGTATCCCAGCCAGCCTTCCTTGCAACATAAAAGCCCTTCATTGTTTTATATCTCAACACCACATCCTTCATTGTCCTCGTTAGAACATGCCCAGGATGCGGCAATCCGTTGGCTGTTGGTGGTCCTTCAAGGAAAACAAATTTTTTACATCCTTCCCTGTTTTTCAAACTCTTCTCAAAAATCCTGTTCCTGTCCCAGTATTCCAGAATCTCTTCTTCCATTCTCGGATAATTTTTAGCATCCATTTGAAGGAGAAATGGGCATCGTTTAAAATATTTTATGCAACTTCCGGCCCAAATCTATCCTTTCCCTTTGCCCCTCCCTTTTCAAACTTAATTTGGGGCAATGGAATAGGAGGCGGTAATTTGAGTTCTCTCGCTATCATGACAGCTTGAGGAACACAGTAATGCATTATGGCTGTATGAATATGAGATGCAACCTCATTTGGCATATTTTTTTTGCTCTGCCATCTTTCTGCAATTTCCTTCGCCTTATCATCTTCAAATATAAGACCGCCCTCAAATTTTATTATCCCTAATGCACCATAGCTAGTAACATACTCAAATTCCACTTCTGCCTCTTCTCCGCCTTTATATGAAAATGAAACAACGCTGCTATTGTGATCTATTCTTATATTCATGGGGCGAGAAATATCTTTTATGAATCTTTTCGCTTCTATGCTCCTTACTTCCATATTCTTTACTCTCATGAGCATTCAAACGAAGATTGTATATAAAGTTTATTGAGTCAGTCAGTAAAGTATGATAGCAATGAATTTAAGGCAAAATGAAATATAAAAACATGAGAAAATGGGTTGTACTGGCAATCTCTTTTCTTCTATTCATTCCATTCATAAACATAAATAGCAAAAATGTTTCAACAGCCACAAATGCAGGCGGCATTTTTTATGTAGGCGGAGACGGCGAAGGAAATTACACAAACATTCAGGATGCAATAAATGAAGCACAGGATGGATGCATCATTTATGTTTATCCGAAAGAATATAAGGAAAGCATTGTAGTAGATAAAAGCATTTCGTTGATTGGAATAATAGAAGATGGGGAAAAGCCAGTTATAAATGGAAGCATGAATGAGGAAGAGAAGGTTGTGATAATAGAGGCGAACAACTGCACATTCAAAAATTTCGTTGTCATGTATGGAAGAGGAGTGGTGATTAAGAACTCTAACTATTGCCTCATAGAAAATAATGAAATTTTGAGAGCAAATCCTTTGGAGAATTCAACGAGATATGCAGCACTTGAGATAAGAAATACGCAGAATTGCGAAATTATAAACAATACTGTAAAGGAAAGCGGAGAGATAGGGATCTCTCTATGGAAATCATCATCTGTAAAGGCGATACATAATCAAGTTTCTTATAACGATGATGTGGGCATCAATATTGATATTTGCTCCAACTGTGTCATTTCATACAATAACATAACAAAAAATCAGGATGGAATTAATTTGGGTCTTACAGAAAACTCCACAATTTCGTTTAACAACGTTTATTATAATTATCAGTATGGAATCATCGTTTATGATCTATCTAATGTCACAATATCCAACAATAGCATACATCATCATTCATATGGGGGTGTAGTACTTTGGGACTCTTCATATTGTACTATTTCCGAAAATGAAATTTATGGGAATTTGTGGGGAATTTGTGTAGTTGGCAGCATGCGAATCCCGTGGAGCGAAAACAAGGAAAATCGTGTAATAAAAAATAATATTTCCCAAAATGAAGTAGGAATCTATTTGGAACTTGGTAGAAAGAATTACTTTATTATGAATAATCTAATTGATAATGGCAAAAATGCATGGTTCAGGCAATCATTTTGGCTATGGGATAGAAATCCTCTTTTTCCTCTGCACAACACATGGCTTTCCAATTACTGGAGTGATTGGAAAGTTCCTTTACCTAAACCAATAACAGGGCATTTGTGGTTTGTAACAAATCTTTTCCTTCTTGATTTGCCTTGGTTCTACCTCGACTGGCGTCCTGCTATGCAGCCGTATGAGATATGATGCTTCCATTATTTGGAAATGCATATATTGGCATCCAGAAAATGCACCTATGGAGGAAAATTAATCGCCCATTTCGGAAAAATATGGGAAAATAGATATTGTGTATGAGAAACCTTTTTCCCCTCGTCATATTTATTATCACCATGCTTGAAAAAATTGCTGAGTTATTAAAAGAAAAAAAATTATGGGTAGCAACTGCCGAATCATGCACCGGCGGTCTCATAGCCCATAAACTCACAAACATTCCAGGAAGTTCCGAATATTTTAAAGGAGGCATTGTTGCATACAGCAATGAAGTTAAAATGAAGGTTCTCGGAGTAAAGGAAGAAACATTGAAAAAATATGGAGCCGTTTCAGAACAAACTGCAAAAGAAATGGCAAATGGCGTAAGAAATCTGCTTGGCGTTGATGTTGCTATAGCAACAACTGGAATAGCTGGCCCAGGCGGCGGCACGGCAACGAAACCAGTGGGACTTGTATATGCTGGAATAGCCACTCCAGAAGGCGTAAAGGCAAAGCGTTTCCTTTTTCAAGGAGATAGGCTGGAAAATAAGGAAAATTTTGCTAAAGCTGCCTTAGGCATGCTTCTGGAATATCTGGAAAAGGGATGGGAATGAATTCAAAATGTATAAATCGCCTTATCCTTTACCAATAAGATGATTGAAATTGATGGAAGTTATGGCGAAGGAGGAGGACAAATACTCCGCATGAGTATTGCATTGGCGGCATTAACGAAGAAACCAGTTAAAGTTTTCAACATAAGAGCAAATCGTCCTAATCCGGGGCTCAGAAGGCAGCATATGGTGGGAATAGAAAGTGTTGCGAAAATATGCAATGCCAACGTAAAGAATCTTTCCCTCGGTTCAAAATCCATAGAATTTTATCCAGGCGAGCTTGAAGGGGGAGAATTTGAATTTGATATTGGCACAGCTGGAAGTATAACTCTTGTGTTGCAGGCTTGTCTGCTCCCTTCCATTTTCGCAAAACGCCAAACCCATTTGATTTTGAAGGGAGGAACGGATGTGAAATGGTCGCCCCCATGGGACTATTTCCAGAATGTTATTGTTGAATTGCTCAGAAAAATGGGAGTTAGTATCGAAGCATATTTAAACAGGCGTGGCTATTACCCTGTAGGCGGAGGAGAAGTGGAAATTTTTATTGAGCCATGTGACAGATTAAACAAACTTTCCTTTGATGAAAGCATAGAAGGCATAGAAGGCATAGTAAATATAGCAAATCTTCCTACCGCCATCGCAGAGCGCATCAAAAAGGCTTCGCTGGAAGAATTCGGCAAACAAAAAATGAATGCAAACATAATGATTGAGGAAACTTCCGCCGCCTGCTCAGGTGTGGGCATCGTTGTATGGACTAAAGGCAAAATTTTAGGCGCAGATTCGTTGGGCGAGAAAGGCAAGCCAGCAGAGAAAGTTGGTATGGAGGCAGCTAAAAAACTCATTGCAGAGATAAAAGCAAATGCTGACTTGGATGTAAATGCGGTGGACCAAATGCTTCCATATATTGTCATGGCAGGAGGCGGCGAATTTAGATGCAGGGAGATAAGCAGGCATGCTGAAACACTTATGTGGCTAATAAAAAAATTCATTGATGTAAATTTTGAGGTAAAAAAGAATGGAATTTATAAAGTAAAGGTGGTGAGAAAATGATTCTAGCCCATATTTCAGATTTGCACCTCACAGGAAAAAATTTTGTGCCAGAGTGGGGAGAAAATCTTATAAAAATACTTGATGAGAAAAAACCAGATATTGTTGTTGTAACAGGTGACATTACAGATGATGGATACATACATGAATATGAGATAGCAAAAAGATTTCTGGATAAAATAAAAGCAAGAAAAATTGTTGTGCCAGGCAACCATGATGCAAGAAATAAAGGGTATGAAATTTTTGAGGAAATTTTTGGCACCCGTTACCCATTTTATAAAGGAAATGGGATAACGCTGCTCGGCATCGATTCCAGTGAGCCAGACATAGATGATGGACACATAGGAAGAGAAAATTATGGACTTATAAGGGAGAAAATGGAAGGGGAAGGGCTGAAATTTCTTGCCCTCCATCACCACCTCATTCCAATACCCGGAACAGGCAGAGAAAGAAACATTCCGATAGATGCAGGAGATGTGCTTAATCTTTGTATAGAACTCGGCATAAATTTTGTTTTATCAGGCCATAAACATCTTCCATGGGTATGGAAACTTGAAAACACTTATTTCATCGCTGCTGGCACCGCCTGCTCGCGTCGCCTTAAAGGAAAATCGTATCCGTCGTTTAATCTTTTCAGGATTGCAGAAAATAGGGTGGAGATGATGGAAATTAATGTGGAGAGTGGCGAGGAAAGGAAAATTTTAGATTACACTGGAGACATTCCCTGAAATATTATCATGGAAAATATCGTTACTATGCTGAAAAATGCAATGGCTACTGGCAGTGATTTGCCAAGATTGTACATGAATTGAATTTTATCGTCTCCCTCATCTATACCATTGGCAAATCTGATTAGCAAGAAAACAAGCTGGATAATATAGATTCCTATTACCAAAACAAAAATTTCGGGCGAGACATCCATTATGTAGAATTTCATGCTGCCAAAAAGAGTATTTTCGGTTTCATTTGCAATTGCTGTTGTCATGGATTGTAAATTCATGTTATTGAGTATATTGGAAATCAACTTTGTTATTCCAAGTGTTACTCCTGCAATTATTGGGGCAAATAAGGTTGCTGTTGTGCGGAGGGTTGAAGTTAGCACGCCCAGTGCATTTCTTATATTTTTCTCCACATCCTGCAGCTGCTTTAAGTGATCCGCTATTTTTACTATCGCCACACCAGCAGCCACATAACTCTTTTTAACACCCTCAACAAATAAACGCATTATGGCACGGATTCTATCCGAATAAACGTGCTTAAGAGAGCCGAATTTTTTGTCAAAAAGGGCTTCGCTGCTGTTCATTCTCATCGAAAGAAGATTGAAAGCAGTTTGACGAAAAACTTCTCCCATTTTTGAGCCCTCCAGAGTTTCGGAAGCATAATGAAATGCCTCCTCAGCTGGGCGACCTTCCATGATTCTCTTTCCAAGAACATAAAGAGAATCAGCAAATTCCTTTTCCATTTCCTTTATATCATCTCTTATTCTCTTATATGGCGTATATGTTTTCAGGCAATAGAGAGAAACGGCGGCAGCGACGCCCCATAAAATGAATAGAGTTACAGGAAAATATGCATTAATCCCTCCCTCCTCAGCAGGCTTCACAAAAAATTCAAGAGGAGTTCCTTCCAGGGGTAAAAAGCGGAGAAGCATGAAGGCAATGCCCGGAAGAGTAATAAG
>JAGHBD010000122.1 GCA_021161135.1 Thermoplasmata archaeon | reverse complement strand
GAATAAAAGGAATGATCGAGGGAAAACTTGAATATTTTCATTTTGAAATAGGCCCTTTTAATTATACCTATGATAACAGATATATTCAAAATCAAAAAAATTATTCATATTTGGAAGAGGGACGATGGATTTGGCCTCTTCCAGCAGGAACATGGTATTTTATTTTTACAGCAGGATTTTTCGATGTAGACCCAAAAGAAGTATCAATTAATATTTCAGTCTTCATAGATTTCAACGAAAAAAGCCAAAATATAGAAATTTCAACAACAGAGGGAGAAAAAGTGTTTGCAATGTGGTACGGAGAATTTGATAGCAACATAATAATTAGCTCCCCTATCTTCAATACAATGGTTCGTGGAAAAGCTACATTCCACATTAACAACACCTTTCTATACTTCTTTCCCATTTTTCCATCTTCTCAGGGTGTCTGGAGAATAAAATGGATTAAGCCAAATATGAAAACGGAGAAAGAAATTATTTATTTCTGGCATTCTCGCTCTCTATCTATAGGAGAATATAAATGTCATCTCGGAATAGGCGGACCAGGAGAATATAAACTTATAACCAGCTTTTGGGATCGTGCATACATCGCTCCAACCATCCTACTTAACTGGAAAATAGTTCACTCTTCTCAGCTTTTCTTTGTCGGTTTGGATGTAAAATTGCCCTAACATTTATCATTGTTTTAGTGCCACTTCAAAATAATAAAGCTTAATAATGAACAATTGATATGGGAACATGGATATTGTTGCATTTATTGCAGGGCTGATTGTGGGCATAGTCATTGTTTCCATTGCTGTAGAATTCGCTTGGAAAAAAAGTCTGCCAGAAAAAACATGCAAATTAATTAGCAAATGGAGCTTAAATGAGCTTAAAAATCCATTGATTGTTGCGGAACGCCTGCATGTTACGCCGCCGTCCGACGCTAAGGTTGTTGTGGCCACGCCTACACCACTTGCAAAAAATGCAAGGGAAAATCCTGATGTTACTGGAAATTTTGCTATCGGGCTTAACAAGGCATTTATATTTGCGGGCGAGATAAAAGAGGGACAGCTTGCAATTGTTACATCTGATGAAGATATTATAAAGGAATTGAGAGAAAGATTTTATGACTTTTACAGAGTAAAAGAAAAGGTCGTTTCATATGTGCCGAAAAAAGGGAAAGTAAGGATAAGGGGTATAGTGAGGGCTGTATTTCCATACAGAGATGGCTATCTTATGAGAGTATCATATGAAGGTGGATTGGTTGGGGTGTTACTCAAGGAAAGAATGGATGTTGAAGGAAGGAGAGTTGAGATAGAAGGAGAGGTGTTGGAGTATCCATTTATAAACCCCTCGAATATTACAATACTCGATTAAATGAGTATACTCATTAAGGATTCGTTAATTGTTACACAGGATGATAAGAGGCGAATAATTAGAGGAGATGTTTACATAGAAGATGATAGATTAATCGAAATCGGAAAAATAAATGTTGAGGCAGAGTTCGTTTTAAAAAGGAGAATAGTTCTTCCAGGCCTAATAAACATGCATACTCATTTGCCAATGACTTTACTTCGTGGCTATGGCGATGATTTGCCTTTGGAAGAATGGCTTACAACGAGAATATGGCCCATAGAAGCAAGATTAAAAGCAAAACACATTGCTATAGGAACAAAACTTGC
Organism: Thermoplasmata archaeon; assembly: GCA_021161135.1. Taxonomy (GTDB): domain Archaea; phylum Thermoplasmatota; class E2; order UBA202; family JdFR-43; genus JdFR-43. The sequence continues at coordinate 4,673 of JAGHBD010000122.1, read as the reverse complement.
TTTTATGGAAATGGTTGCCACAGGCACAACATGCTGCAATGACATGTATTTCTTCGAGGATGTAATTGCTGAAGAGGCAAAAAAATTTGGTATGAGATGCTATGCTGGCTTCAGCATCATAGATTTCGATACACCTGAGATGAAAAAGGATTTGTTGCTCCCAGAATGTGAGAAATTTATAAGAAAATGGAATAAAGATGACCTGGTAACGCCTGTCGTCGCCCCTCATGCAACATATACGTGTTCTCCTGAAACCTTAGAAAAAACAGCGGAGCTGGCAGGAAAATATGACTGTTTTATTCATATTCATTGCTCTGAAACAAGACATGAAGTATATGATGTGCTTGCTCGCTATGGAGTGCGCCCGCTCGAACAAATTAAAAAGTATGGATTACTTGGCAGAAAAACAATGCTGGCTCATTGCGGATGGATAACAAAAGAGGAGGTAAAGGAGATAGCAAGATCGGGAGCCTGTGTAATCCACAATCCAGTAAGCAACATGAAACTTGCAACAGGTGGTTTTACCCCTTTGCCTGAACTATTCGAAGCAAATGCAACCGTCACCTTAGGCACAGATGGAGCAGCGAGCAACAACAAGCTTGATATGTTTGAGACAATGAAATTTGCCGCCCTCATACACAAGCACCACAGATGGGATGCAAGCGTTGTGAAGGCGCAAGAAGCGATGGATATGGCGACAGTGAATGCTGCAGAATTTCTTGGCTTAAATGCTGGAAGAATTGAGGAGGGGAAAAAAGCTGATATTGTGTGCATCGACGCAAAGCAGCCAAATTTATTGCCTCTCCATAATGTTGTTTCCCATCTCGTGTATGCAGCATCGGCTTTAAATGTGAGTGATGTTATAATAAATGGAAAGATGATATATCATGAAAGGAAATTTTTAAACATAGATGAAGAAAAAGTTTATGATGAAGTGGAAAAAGCTGCAGAAGAGTTAGTTAATTTGAGAGAACAATAGCTGCATTGTAGCTCATAAGGGCTATTGCTGGAGCATGGATAGAGGGTGTGACTATCTGATATGCTAATCTCCGCTATACATATCCCATCTCTTTCAACTTTTTCATTACCTTTTCGACGCTTTCCTCAACACTCTCCTTATCCGTTTCAACAATAATTTCTGGATTTTCTGGCTCCTCATATGGGTCATCGACGCCTGTAAAGCCCTTTATCTCTCCATTCAATGCTTTTTTATACATTCCCTTAACATCTCTCTGGATACACACTTCAACAGGCGTCTTAACATATACTTCAACAAAATTTTCACATATGGAGCGAGCGAAATCTCTATTTTCTCTGTAAGGACTAACAAAGCTGCACAGCACCACCACGCCCCTCTCCGCCAGCAGCTTCGCCATCAATGCTATATAGCGGAGGTGCTTATTTCTTCCCTCCTTTGAAAAATCTTTGTTCCGTATATAATCTCTGACTGTATCTCCATCGAGCAGCTCAACATCTTTTCCCTGTTCTTTAAGTTGTTTCATTAATTCCTTAGCTATGGTTGTCTTGCCGGAACACGGCAATCCGGTAAACCATACAGTTACTCCTTTCCCCTTCATTCTATCACCTACTTTTCTCTCACATTCCTATATAACTTTGGATCAACAGCCTGAACAGCAGAGTCAACATCCAGCCTCCCACCTAAAAATTCATTTACTCTTTCTATTTCCTTTTTGGGATTCTTTATAACATCGTTATATTTTACAACGATGTATTCAATGTCATCTCTTTTCTCCAGCAGGCGCATCGCAAATCTATTTAACTTTTCGAAAAGTGGTTTCTCCACCTCTCTGTCAATTGGACCCGACATTTTTTCCATTGAATCCATTATTTCATCGATATTTCTCACCATGTATATTATCTTGTATTTTCCTTTTGGTAGGAATTTTAACCCATAGGCGGTTATTTTTATAAATTTTCCCCTATATTTTTCCATTGGAAATGTTCCATCCATCAGCCTATTTATTATTTTTCCTCCTTCCAGTTCATAATATCCTTTTGGATTGTGCTCATTTGGTGGGCGGGATTTATCAAATGCAACTGGAAAACCACCTCTATATAAAATCTGCATCATCATCGATGTTCCAGATCTCTCCAGCCCTGAAACAATGTAATTATACTCATCCTCCATTTTTTATCACCTCCAGAATTTTTTCAATAAATTCCTCACATTCATCCTTAGGAACAATTGCTCCCATTACATTTTTTTTGCCACCCGCCACATATCCTCTTCCAACAGCTATATCAATAAGCTCTCCTGCAGTATTTCCCCTTACATAAACCTGACAATTCTCTCTAAAGTAGCCATCATTTATCACAATAACGTATCCGTTTCCATCCCACAGTTTTCTCGCTACAGTTGAAATTATGTTATAAGGGCAATTCATTCTTTTGATTATAATGTTCCCGATTCTTTCCTCCTCCCCTTCTATGGCTTTTTTTATTTCCTCCTCTATTTTTTCTTTCCTTCTCCTCCATTTCTCATTATTCATTATAAAAGATGCTTTATCTTCCGCCCTCCACAGATTTTTGACAGCTTCTTCTACCTCTTTTTTATCTCCCATTTTATAATTTGCGTCTATGAGATACACCATCTCATGCAACTCTTCAAAACTTAAGTTATTCTCTTCCATAAACCTTTCAAGAGTGGGATAAAATCTCGTCCTCTTAATTCTTTCTTCCCAGTCTCCAACCACACCGAGATATGAAAGCAAATTTTTTATTCCGATATGCTCTCCAACGACCCATGAAGCAGATGGCCATTTCTCCTCGTCATCTCCTTCCATAATTGGATTTATATAACTAACTCCCTCAATTTTTTTTGTTAGATGATGGTCAAATACCCTCACTTTAACTTTTTCAACAATTTTTTTCAAGCTGTTCTCGTGCAAAGCTAAATCAACAATCCATACTTCCTCAAAATTGCTGGTTATCCATTCAATTTCCTCCTCCTCCAAAAAATAATTTCCTATTTTTGGCGTAACGTTTATGCATTCTTCATCGTATAACAGAGCTGCGGAGCATATGCCATCTGTATCCCAGTGATGAAGTATAAGGCGATACATGTTACTCAACAAAAGGATTGTCGTAGCTCATTATGATTTCCGCTACCTCTCTTCTCATCATTATTTCTGGCGGCGTTTCTCCCCTCTGCAGCATTTCCCTTATTTTCGTCCCGCTATAATAGATATGATGCTCTTTGTCATGAGGACAAATTTTTTCATTTACCACCCCACCACATTTCTTGCAGTAGAAAAATGATCTGAAGAAGATTGGTGTTATACCTAAATCTGGAAATTCATTGAATATATCATGTGCCTCGTATGGACCATAATAGTTGCCCACTCCTGCATGATCTCTTCCTACAATGAAATGTGTGCAGCCAAAGTTTTTCCTCACAATCGCATGAAATATTGCCTCTCTCGGTCCTGCATATCTCATTTCCGTTTTCAAAATTGCAAGCACAGCCCTATCTTTCAGATAATAATGTTTTATGAGAGCATCATATGCCTTCAGTATTACTTCGTCCTTAAAATCGCCTTTCTTTTTCTTTCCTACTATAGGATTTATAAATATGCCATCTACAAAAGTTAAAGCTGTCTTTTGCACATATTCATGCCCGATGTGAGGAACATTCCTCGTTTGAAATGCCACTATATCTCGCCATCCTTTCTCTTTAAACAGAATTCTTGTTTCATATGGTTTGAGATAATACTTATTGAATTCTTCATTTCCTTCCTTTATTAGGGTTATTTTTCCTCCTGCCAGCTTTTCCTTCATCTCCATAACTTTTTTAACTCCTGGATGAGCGACGTCAGTTGTTTTGAAAACCTTTTCTGCATATTCCTTTTTGTTATATGTATATATTTCTTCAATGGAGAATATTGCTTCCATCCCATTTTCTGCCACTAAAGCAACTTCATCACCTTCTTTAAAACCATCTTCAAAATCAAAGACTATCGGTATCGTCCATGGAACATCATTGGCAAGGCGCATATGATGCAATACGCTTTCAAAATCCTCGCTGCACATAAAACCTTCAAGTGGAGAGAAAACGCCATTGGCAATATTTTCTATATCGTGTGCCATATCCCTGCTTACCTCTACCCTATCCATGCCCTCGATGCTTTTACTGCTATCAATTCTTCTTACTAACTTTCCACCGTGTGGCGCCGGCATGTTAATCAAGATAACCAAGGGCACGAAGCCTTTCTTTTATTTTCTCCTCATCTTCTTTACTGAATACTTCTTCTTGCTCCTCTTCCTCCATGCTTGCAAGGAGTTCTCGGAGCACGTATGTAACGTAGCTTGATATTGAATTGAAGCCTGTTCCTTCTATTCTTTTCTTTATTTTTTCTGCAAGGGGGGTTGGTATAGAAACGGTGGTATATTTTCCCTTTTCTTCTTTCTTTTCCTCGCTCATGAACCTGTAATTAAATATTATTATAAAAAAATTGTGCCAAAAACGAGGTTGTCGAAAAAATCAGAATGAATGAAGAAATTGCCATGTATGTGTTTATGTTATGACCAATTGCCATGGCAATTATGTGTTTCATTCTCATTGATTTTTTCTTATATCTCGTGAATAACAGTCTCCTCGTTTCCAATCCTCCAAATATTCCTTCTATTACTCCTCTGAATTTCCTGTAAAGTTT
>JAGHBD010000024.1 GCA_021161135.1 Thermoplasmata archaeon | reverse complement strand
GTATTGTTTAGATAAATAATTTAAGAAAGGAGGAAATTTGCAACGATGGTTGAATTTAAGGAATATATATCTGAAATGAATCGAAGGCTTAAAAAATACTTTCCAGAATCAGATTCACTTACCCCTGCGGAGGAAGGTGTTTTTAAGCCTCTCGATGTTTTTAGAGTTCCAAAAAAGGAGGCAGATGAGCAGAGGTATAAGGCAATAAAATATGCATTCAAGCATCACTATGAAAACAATTCTTTTTACAGAAAATTCTGTAAGGAAAATAATGTTACACCAGATGATATAAAAAGCATAAAGGATTTTAATAAGATTCCGCTTGTTCCAGACCAATTTTTCAAAACATACCCATCTGGCAAAGAATTTGCAATGTGGCTTGCCACTGTATATACTGGGGAGCTCCCAAGCATTGTGGTAAAGAGAAATGATGACTACGATGACATCATAAATAAATTTAATGAAGCGGGCTTGGTGATTTCATATAGCAGTGGAACAAGTGGAAGACACACATTTATACCGAGAGATAAAAGAACGTTTTATGATGCAGAATATATGATTGCTAAGGCAGTTATAACAATGGTTTATCCATTCTGGGAATATGACAGCTATGGCTATCTTCTCATGCCAAATCCATTTAAAACAAATGTTTTTGCTGGCAAGGTATGTGGCTCGTATTTTGATGCCGTCAAAGATGTTCAGGTTGCTATGGACAGAGAGCTCAAAGCAGATTTAATACAGGCAGCAATGAAGAATAACCTTAAAGGAAGAATAATAAGGTATGCAATGCAGAGAGAGAACAAAAAGATGATAGATAAGATAATAAACTGGCTGAGAGAACATTACAAAAATGAGGATAAGATATCATTTATTGGAGCCCCATTTATTCTTTACTTCGTTATGGAAGAGCTGGAGAAAAATGGTGAATATTTTGATTTTGGTGAAAATGGTGCCATCGTAACAGGTGGAGGATGGAAAATTTTTGAGGATCGCAGAATATCTGTGGAGGAATTCAGAAAGAAAGCTGAGAAAATCTTGGGCATACCTCCAGAAAATTGTCTTGATTTGTATGCAATGGTTGAAGGAAATGGCTTCATGATACACTGCCCAGAAGGGCATTATCTCCACATCCCTCACACCTATTATCAGGCAATGGTTATAGATGAAAATGGCGAGGAAGTGGCGGAGGGCGAGAAAGGAAGATTTGCATTTCTTGATGGCTTAGCAATGAGTTATCCCGGCTTTATCATATCTGGAGATGAAGTGAGAATGTATGAAGAATGTCCAGCATGCGACAGGCCAACGCCAGTTCTTGAGCCTGAGGTCAAAAGGGCGGCTGGAAGCGAGATGAGAGGGTGTGCAGAGGAGATGAGGAGAGTGCTTGCAATGGATATGGGTGGAGGAAATGCTTAGGGAATGGAAAGAGAAAGAATACATTCCACCAAAAAATATGTTAAAACTTTTTATAAAGGGGGGATTCGCTCTTACCAAAGTTATTTTAAAAAATCCAGGACAACTTAAAAGGGTTAGGGAAGAAAAAATTGAATATACACCTCCAAAAAGAAGATATGAATTGCCAGAATACAAGCCGGATATGAAAGTTGTTAAATCTAATGAAAAATATCTTCGCCCAACTCTTTATTGCAATCCATATGCGAAGGAAATAATTGCGCTTGCAAACCATCTCGGAGCTTTTGAAAAGGAGCCGTATGAATACGCGAGGGATGTTTTTGAATTTGTCAAAAGAAATCTTATCCTTCAAATTGTTCCGCTTGATGGCGTTGTGCCTACACTCAAAAGAGGATATGGAACTTGTCTTCACAAAATTTCTCTATTCATTGCTCTCTGTAGAGCCGCCGGACTCAAAGCGAGATATAAACTCTATGCACTCAGTGTGATACAACAGTGGTATGATACTTTCATGGCTGACCCCCTCATGCAGGAATGGTACAATGCCATGGGCTATTTCATGCTGCATGGAGAGGGAGAAGTATATATAGATGGCAAATGGTATGTTGCAGATGTTGGTCCAACTCCGGAAAGGCAGGCAGCAACAGGCATTCCAATAACAAAATTTGGTGAGGATTCAATTGGCATATGGGCTCAAGCGATTCCTGGAAGCATAATGAGAGTGGAATCATTGCCACTTGGTCTTGGAATAGCATCAAAAATCCTGATGGAAAAAATTTCTCCAAATAGCGTGGCAAAAATGAATAATAACGTGCTCAGGCAGGTGGAGGAAGGCAGGAAAATACTGCAAAGGTTGGGCGAGGAGGAATATGATAGGCAGGCAAGAAAAGGATTCAAGATGCCTACCATAGAACTTGAGCAGAAAAATATTATTTTTGAGTAAGATAGAATCTGCAATCTTCTTTCAAAATGCATTCTTCACATTTTGGATTTATAGCTCTGCAGGTGTGTTTGGCAAGGAGCCAGAATAGGCTGGCAACTCTATCCTCCTTTCCTTTTAATTTTTCCCATGGGAAAATTTCCTTCAATTTCTTTTCTATTTCATCATAACTGGCTTTTTCATTAACCAGCCCAAGCCTTATTGCTATCCTTCTCATATGGGTATCGATAACAATTGCTTTTCTCTGCCCATAAATGCTGGCAAGGATAACGCCTGCAGTTTTGTTTCCGATGCCTGGCAACTTCAAAAGTTCCTTTCTTGCTTTTTCCATATCCATTTTCAAAATCTTATCCAATCTTCCTTCGTAATTTTCGAGCAAGTATTTGCTGACCTCTTTTACTTTTCTTGCTTTTACTCTGTAAAGCCCTCCATGTCTTATCGCTTCAGCAATGTCATGCTCATCTGCTTTAGAAAGAGAGAGTGCATTTATGTTGAATCTTTCATTTAGGCTTTTATAAGCTCTCCTTGTATTAACGCTAGATGTATTCTGGGAAAGGATTGTAAATATGAGAAGTTTAAAAGGATCAGAGCTAATCTCTCTGTATTCTTCCTCCTCTTCTTCACTCCACCAGTATCTGGAATATATTTTTTCCATTTCTCGAATTTTCTCCTCTGAAAGTTTCATGGAATTAAAAAGAAGGCGTATATAAAATGCGAGGGGCCGGATTTGAACCGGCGATGGCCTACGCCAGCAGATCTTGAGTCTGCCGCCTTGGACCTGGCTTGGCTACCCTCGCTCGGAATATAATAAAGGCATGATTTTTTAATTTTACCATGGGATAAACATTTATAGCCCATCGAAATTTGATTGCATGAGACGGCTGGCAATCGTGGCTTTGATTTGTCTCACAGGTTGCATTTTTATTGAGGATGTGGAGAGGAAGGGATTTGGCGAGGAGGATCTGGTGGCTCCTCAACCATATAATGTTCTGCTTATCAAAAAACCTGTTGCAAATTCCCTCTTTCCATTTTCATATAGCTACAATATTTCATGGCAGTTCTCTGATTTGTATGAAGGATATAGGGGGGCTGTGATGGTGGAGATTGAGAATACAGGGAAGAATAAACTTTTTGTTTATGGTTTTGGAATAAAAATTGATGGAAAGGAATATGTAAAAGATGATGGAGGAAAAGAAGTGGCATCAGGAGCGAAGGAAAAATTTTATTTCTCGTTTGATTGCCCTTCAGCAGGGCAACACGAATATCAGCTTGGGGTATTTTTTATGGTTGGAAAGGGAAGCAGATGGTATGATTATGGTTTGAAATATGTTGAAGGAGTAAGAACTTTCGATGTTAAAGAATTTGGGGGAGGAGGCTATAAACTTTACAGAAATTATTACAAATATTTCGATAAGATAAATGGGCTTGTCGATACAAACAATGCTATTTTAAAGGAGAAAGTAAATGAAATTACACAGAGATATGGCGGTAGCTACAACACCGCTAAATTATGTGCAATTTTCTCATGGATATATGAAAATATCGAATATGTTAATGACACAGAAGATGTATGGAATTCTCCACAATATGCCATTGAGTATGGAGGAGATTGCGAGGAGTTTGCAATGTTGATGGCTGCAATGGTAACGATAGCAGGAGGGACGGCGAGGGTTTATCTTACTGACAACCATGCATTTGCAGCTGTTTATATAGGAAAAGATGCCTCTCTTCTCAAAAATATAGATGGATACTACAATGCAAATTTCAGCTACGCTCTTTTTAAAGATGAAATGGGATACTGGCTTGTTGCAGATCCTCTTGCCTCATTTTATATTGGTGGGTTGCCGGTTGGAGGAGTAGCTATAAAAGCAAATGGAAAAAATTATGAGTGGAGTATTGTAACAAATAAACTGTATGCAATTGATGTCTTAAAGGATTAACGTTATAAATTTATAAAGGATTAGAAGTAATGTACAGAATACCTAAAGAAGAGGAAGTAAGACAAGCGATTTTTAAAGCTTTCAGAAAGCATAATTCCTTTTCCTCTCTTAATAAATTGCGGGAGGCAATTATTGAGGAATTAAAGAAAATGAATAAAGAATATACGATAAGTATGAGAAGGACAAGAATTTTAACAGCAAGAGCTGGCTTTGTGAAGGTGGATGTAAAGAAAAAGCATGGAAGAAAAAAATTTGATAGATGTCCTGTATGCGATGGAAAGCTACGGGAAATAAGGAATTTATCGCTTCTTGGAAAGGAAACAGTTATTGGCTACAAATGCGAGGTATGCAAATATAAAAGCAAGATAAATGAAGTGCCAGTTAGATATACATTTTACCTTACCAAATAAAACCTTTCATTTAAAATATCTCTTATTTTCTCTATCTCTTCTGCAATCTCATGTTTAAAGGAGGGTTTGCTTATGATTCCTTCCTCCATTATATACGCTTTTATGAATTTGCGAGGGGTGACATCGAAATAGAAATTTTTTACAATTACATTTTCCGGCGAATTCTTCCATATTTCTTCTCCTGTTTCCTCCTTAATAAGTGCAAAAGGAAATAATTTGTAAGAACTGGCAGCCACATATAGCGGCTTTTTCTTCTCTTTCGCCACCATTGCCAGTGGAAAAGTACCCACTTTGTTTATCACATGCCTCTCCAGCACAGCATCCGCCCCAATGAGCACAAAATCTGCATCATCAAGAAAATAAGAAAGGGCAGCATCCGTCGTTATAGTTACTGGAAACATCCTGCTCAATTCCTTGGCGAGGCGGCGCCCTTCATAGCGGGGGCGGGATTCGCTGCATATTATTTTAATATTCTTAGCCTTGCATTTTTTCAGTATTCTTGCCACTGTGGAACTTCTGCTATATGTAAGGATGGTTTGGTTATCTCTTATGAATTTTGCGCCGTTTTCAATGACTTTTTTGTTAGCGTTTGCCATTTCATCATATTTTTCCCTTGCTCTTTTCCCATATAAGAAGGCAAAATTGACAATGTTCCAGATTGATGCCATAGATGGATAGGTGGAAAGGAGTTCAACAGATTTTTTGAAAAGAGATGGCTTGTCGATATATTTTTCAATAAATTTTATTGCTTTCCTCTCTATCTCGGCTGCTCCAGAGATGCGATCTTGTTGCATGATGAAAAATTGCATTGCGTTTAATAAGCATATTCTTTGTAATTATCCAATATATAATCCGCCTGTAACCAGAATAACTTCTCCAGTTATATAATCAGCAAGGTTACTGGCAAGGAAAAGACATACGTTGGCGATATCTTCTGGGGTGCCGAGTCTTTTTAAAGGAATTTCTTCAATTCTCCTCATGCGCTGTTCTCTGCTATACCCTGCTATGATGTCTGTATCTATTGTTCCTGGAGCTATGGCATTAACATTTATTTTCCTTGCCGCAAGTTCTAAAGCCAAGCTGCGCATCAACCCAAGCATTCCAGCCTTACTTGCAGCATAGTCTGCGCCATGAGATGAACCACGAAATGCCAGTTGAGATGAAATAAAAATGATTTTTCCTCCTTCTTTCATATGCTTAAGTGAATGAATGCACATGTTATAGCATGATTTTAGATTCGTTTCTATTATTTCATCCCACTGCTGCTCACTTATCTCTTCAAATTTATTTCTCTTATAAATACCAGCATTATTCACCAGTATATCTATTCTTCCAGCCACGTCAACAAATTCTCTAACTATTTTTCCCGCTTCATCGAATTTTCCTACATTTCCATGTAGCAAAATTCCATCACTATATCTTTTCACTTCTTTCAGCGTTTCTTCAGCTTTTTCCTTACTCCTAAAATAGTTTATCCCAACAAAAGCCCCCATGTTCAGCAAATTTTATTGCTATACTTTTCCTATCCCTCTGCTTGCTCCGGTTATTATAGCTTTTTTACCTTCAAGGAGCATTTTATTGCAATCGTTTATACAGCTTCACCACTGCCTCAACAGCCTGCTTCGCTCTGTCTATTCTCTCCTCCGCCTGCAACCTGCTCATGCCTGGGCCAGTTATGCCAAAGCCAAGTGGCTTATCAAATTGCACAGCTAAATCAACTAATTTACGGGCTGCCTGCTGCATCACAACCTCATCATGCTCTGTTTCGCCTTCAATTACAGCCCCTAAAGCGACGACTCCATCTATTTCAATATCCTGCATGAGTTTTTTGGCTGCTAAGGGCATATCAAGCACACCAGGCACTTTTATTATTTTAGTTACCTTCGCTCCTAAAAATTCAGCATGTTCTTTAGCCCTCTCCAGCATCATCATGGTAATATCATAATTGAATTCTGAGACAACGATGCCAATGCGAATCTCCTCCTTTTCCCTTCTCATGATTTGTTATGATTTTTGATTATATTTAGTTTTGGATGTCAGATATTGCACAAATATTTTAAAATCGAAGATATTACAATAAAATGAGGAAGGCTACATCTCTGTTTGTAATTTTTGTGATTATATCAGTTGCATATTTGCAAGCGGATGCTAAAAATGAAGAGGAGAAAATAAGCATTGTTTCTCACATATATGGGCTGAGAGGAGATAGGGAGATTAATGTAAAAGTGAGTAGGGAAAAAGCTGAAAAGATATTGAGTAGTCTGGAAAAATTGAGTAATGCCATACACAATAATGATGCTGTGCAGATGCTAAAAATATCACAGGAACTCGAGGCGGAAGGCATATTCACAAAGGAAACAACAGATTTGGTTATGCAGAGGATCAAGTTTCAATCTATCCGAACAACAAACATGAATTTAACCAATCTGTTATGTTTTATCTGGGGTTTTGGGGAAGAGGGAATTTTTATATATTCGCTGGATTTGCTTCTCATCACTGGCTTCATATTATTCTTTAGCATGATACCTCTTGGATTTTTATTGGCATTTCTTTTATCTTTTGCCTGGCTCTTTGTTTCCCATTTATTGCCATTCAGGGCCATAAATCCACTAATAGCCTTTAGTGTAAGAGGAGGAGAAATGACAACAGCGGGGCTCATGGGAATACAAAAATTGGGAGAAAACAGAGATGATATAATATTTGGAGTAATGATAGGATTTATCGGAATAATAGTGAATATAATCTATCCCATATCATCAGATAAACTATCACCATATTTTTGCATGGGTTATTCGCTCTCCGTATTGACAAAATAGCAGAGCCGCCGGCGAAATTAGCATAGCAGGGGTAAAAATCCCTCAATATCCAAACCTTTTTTCATATTCCTTATGGCTCAACCATTCTATTACGATGGCTATTATTCTTATCTCGTCTCCAACAACAGAATATAACAATCTCCATGCCCTCGGCAAATCATATTTCCACAAGTTATCAATTCCATATTTTTTAATGTAAATTTTTGGAATGAGTTTTTTTGGAATCTGTGTCCCACAAAAAGGATTTTTCTTCAAATCATCGAATGCTCTGTTAAGCCATTCGAAAAGCAGTTTATCCTCTGTTTTGGACTCCTTCAATTTAAGATAAGCTTCTTTTAGCTTTTCATCAGCAAATACAACTCTTATCTCTTTATCTAATGACAAGGTCTCCCCTTTCCATGTATTTCTTCATCAACTCAGGGTTGTAAATCCAGCATACTTTTCCCTCTTTATCAAGTGCAATTTTTCCAGAATCCAAGAGATAATCAAAAATGATGCAGAATGTTTGATACATCATTTTCTTTGGCAAATTTTCCCATAATGCTTTTTTCTTAAACTCCCCAGAATGCTCTTTTATAAACTCTTCAACCATTAAAACTGTATCAAGGCGAGGATAATGAATTATGCTCTTCTTCATGTTGTTATATAAATCTATATAACTATATAAAGTTTTATGATAGTATCCCATTTCCGCATCTGTAGATTTATAGATTTCTATAGTTATATGCGTTTCTGTATTTTCTCTATATTTCTATAATTCATGAAAATTTGAATATCCATCTTGGCTTGCTTCTATATTTCTATACCCTCTTTCCAATATACAGGAGTTGTTTGTAACAACCCCTTACAAACAAGATATATCCAAAATTCATGAAATTTTGATTTTGAAAAATTTCCGCAAATTTGCCCAAAACTCAACATCATTTAAAGCTGAGATTTTGCTCTCGGGTAATTCTCTATTACATTTCTCTTTTTAACACTAAGTGTTGGAAAGGGATGGGTTTAAATGAAGCCACAATAATAAAATCATGGTATGCGTGCTCCTCGGCGAAGGAAAGGTATTTCATGTTGGCACTGCCCACTTAGTGTTGCTGTTTATCGCCGATTCATTCAATGGCACAATCGAGAATTCGGAGCAACTTAATTTGTTGAGAAACAAAATAAAAGGAGCCGATGTATATTTGGCGAGGCTTCAAAAGCAGGGTAAGATAAGGAAGATTGGAAGGGGGAAATACGAAATAACACCGAGTGGATGGAAAACAGTGGCTTATTTAAAGAAAAAATGCTTAGATATTTTGCTGGAGGATTCGCCATACGAGTGGGCGGAAATGAAGGAGGGCAAGGTAGTTTATTATTACCCTCATCCATTGCTGCCTGAAAAACTTTATGATAAAATAGAAAATCCGAAGATTTTTCAAATTTGGAAGTGGGAAACGATTGAATGAATTTTACCGTGGTAAAGGATATCCCAGAACACAAAATTTAGCACGAAAACCTGCCATTCACGGAGGAAAAGGCTAATAAGGCGATTCGCATTTATTTTTTGGATTTCCAGCAACATACCGCAGTGCTGGAACACAGCAACGCTTGTTCCTAATGGTATCGCATTCTTTTTCCTTTTCTTACTCCCTACACTTCCGAAATTCGGAACATTCACTTTCCATTGCTAACCCATATCCACGCTCTGCTGCCATACTCTCTTATTTTTCCTTCTCGGGATAACTCTCGCATTGCAACGGAAACATAGGGCATGTGTTCCCTCGGCACCCTGTGAATTTTCACGAACCATCGTGTGCTGAATATTCTTTTGTAGCCTAATCGCTCCTTTTCCATGCAGTATTGCTCAATCTTCTTTTTATAATGAATCACGAG
>JAGHBD010000156.1 GCA_021161135.1 Thermoplasmata archaeon | reverse complement strand
TTCTCGCGACGCATCGATAGAAAACACATCACAAAAGATGCTCTCCTAATGGCTCTCCTGCCCCGCAACCCCCATGTCAATTTTGAAAAGGATTGCTGAAAATGTAAAGGAAAACTGAGTTAAATTTGTAGATATAGTGCCCGGACCGGGATTCGAACCCGGGTTCAGGGCTTGCTACAACCCTGAGCCCCTTTGGGAAAGGTGCTTCACCCCCAAAGAGATTTCTTGGGTGAAGCCTTCTTTTTTAAAGAAGGCTCAGGGTTCCCGCAGGCCCCGAGGATATCCAGACTACCCCATCCGGGCCTATTTCATGGGTTCTACCATTGCGACTTTTTCAAATATCAAATCAAAATAAAAAGTTTTATCCACCGTTTCCAGCTCTCTTTCATCCACAAATTTTTTGAGTTTTTCTATGTTTGGCTCAAGTACAGCATCGTCTATTTCCAATCCAAGCTCTCTCACAAATTCCCTTGCTTCCTTTTCTTCTCCCTCAAAGAAAACAAAGGCATATTCCCCCTCATTTTTAGCCCCGATAAATTCTATCGCCTCTTTTATCTGCCTCTTGGTTGAAGCATAAAGCAAAAATTCCATTTCAATGCTCCTGCTTTTGTTTCTCCCCTCCTCAAAAGCTCTTCTTGCATGATCATATGCAACCTCAAGATGTTCCTTTCCACATACAACGCTGGCATCGAGAATCTGCCCTTTCAGCCCTCTTTTTTTAATTTCCTGCAATGCCCTTTCGATATCAAGCCTCCCTTTTGCTCCTATAACAATCATCCTACCTGCTCCTTTATTTGCTTGGCAATATTTATTCCTATCCCTGGTAGCCTTGCTAATGTTTCTACGCTTGCCTTTCTGAGCATTGCAATATTCTTAAACCCATGTTTGTAAAGAGTGCGAGCTCTCACCCTTCCTATGCCCCTAAGCCTGACAAGGCGGAGCAATTCTTCCTTGCATCCATATTTCACCCTCATTTTAAGCTTGGCTAATTTGCTTACAACATCAAAATTAAATATCCTCGCCAGCTCCTGCATTGCGTGTAAAAGCCATTCTGCCGTCTCCACCCTTGCATGTATGTCGCCTGGCCCAACCTGATATTTTGCAATTATTTCATCCTCCTTCCTTTCATTAATCCAGTCCTCCAGCATTAAAGCCGTTTTAACCTCTGCCAAGAAAAAATCATATTCCGCATCATATGGCGAGGGAGGCGGAAGCAAGAACTGCCTTCTTTCTGCCTCCTCCTCAACCCATTCATCCTTGCTGCTTAAAAACAGGCAGCGCATATCAGGTGTGGAGCATATTGCATGAAGATAAGAAAAGTTATCGCCAATTTTTCCTTCCAGCGCCTTTCTCATTATAAGAGCGGAGAGAGGATCAAGGTATAAGGCAGCGGTTTTGTAGCCAAATAAAGTTGCCATCCATCTCTCCCCTTTGCTTTCGATAAATTCATTTCTTTCCAGAAAATCTATTATCTCCCATATTCTTTCCTCTGGCACAACCCCCAGCTGATGAGCATAAAATGTTTTTTTAAAGAAATCGACGATTTCGTCCCAGTAAACGGCAAAGTCGGTGGCTATTAAAGCAAGTATATGCATTCGCAATGCCGGCTCTGAAGCAAGTTTGGAATATATGGGCTCAACATCAGCCATCAAATATTCCTGCCACAGTCGCTCCTTTTCCATTTTATTCCTCGCTATGAGAATTGCCTCTCCCACCTCATCATATCCTGGTCTGCCAGCTCTCCCCATCATCTGCTTTATTTCCATCACAGGAATGGGCTGCATGTATCCTTCCGCCTCGGAATATCTCCATAAGTTTTTTATTATCACTCTCCTCGCAGGTGTATTTACGCCGGCTGCAAGAGTTGGAGTGGCGACAATGCATTTTATATGCCCTTTCTTAAAATTCCGCTCCACGAGGCGGCGCTGCCCGCTGCTCAGCCCGGCGTGATGAAAAGCTACGCCATCTTCGATACAGGCTGCAAGCCTCTTTGCCACCACATTTGCCTCCTCTCCGCTAAGCAGGCGGGAAGCGATTTTTTTAAGCGTTCCTTTATCTGCATATTCTGCCACGATTTCTCGCAGTTTTTCTGCCGTGCTTTGAGAGGAGTGGCGAGTATTCACAAAAATCAACGCTTGTCCTCCTTCTGCGAGCACATCCTCAACAAGCCCCTCAAGTTTTGGATTCTCTATCTCTTTTGTGCTCCCGTCTATAAAATAAATTTTTCTGCCAAAGAGCACACCCTCTTTTAGCGGCACAGGGCGCCAGTCGGACTGAATAAGTGTTGCATTTAGCCACTCTGCCAGCTCATGAGCATTTTTTATTGTAGCTGACAGGGCTATCACCTGCACAGGATTCATGAGCATGAATTTTGCAAGATTTACCTCCAATGTTGGGCCGCGGGAAAAATCATTTATAAGATGTATCTCATCTGCCACAACAACGCCAACATCATTTATCCATGTTGCTTTATGTCGAATTAAACTATCTGCCTTCTCGCTTGTGCAAACTACAATATCATATTTTCCCAGATATTCCCCCTTTTCGTCTAAATCGCCTGTAGAAATGCCCACCTTTATGCCTATCTCCTGAAATGGCAATAAATCATCATATTTTTCAGCTGCCAAGGCACGGAGAGGAACAATATACATACTTTTTACTCCCCTCAATGCTGCCTGAAGAATAGTAATGTATGCAACCAAACTCTTTCCAGCAGCAGTTGGAATGGCAAGAACAACATTTTTGCCAGCAAGAGCATGAGGCAAAGCCTCTGCTTGCGGAGGATATAGCTCCACGATGCCCTGCCTTTTAAGTATTTCCTTTATTCTTTCATTGATGTCAAGCTCATCTATCTTCATTTACAATGTAAGATGAAAGCAAGGAATAAAAATGTTTGGAAAAGTGGGCAGGAGAAGTTGAATGGAATTAATTAATTCCCAAAGTAATGAGAAGATGCAAGATTCATCATTATGAAGGAATCTTGAATTTCCTCACCATTTTCATTACTCCAGAGCCAATTATTTCATTGCCAAAATATGCCTTAGCCCCTATAGTATAATATTTCCAGAAGATATCGGAATCGCATGGTTTATCATTCCATGCCTTCCATGTCCATTCATACGGCATTTCTTGGTCAACATATCTTTCCTCACCATTTATGTAAAAAACAACTTTATCTGGCATTTCGTCAGCAAATATCTCTGCCACTACAGTCAATTTTCCAATAGCAATTGTGTATCCTACATCCATTATCTCTCTATCGAATATGTATAGATATTCATCTTTTGGTTTCGTTATTTCAATGCTTTTATCGGTTGCTCCTATCGCATACAAATAGCCCCAGCTTCCTTTACTGCTACCGAACCACGTTCCAATGTATATTGTTCCATCTTTTCCTATTACTGGAGGAGTTGGATACTGTCCAAGATACTTATGCCATTTCTTCATACCATCTTTATCCACAGCATATATTCTTCCTCCAGCAGTTCCAAGGTAAATTGTTCCGTCTTCAGCAATAGCAGGAGCTGAAGATATGGAACCATACACTTCATTATCTGGCTTAAATTCCCATTTTACAGTTCCATTTAGATAAAGAGCATATAACTTGTTTTCTCCCCATGGAATTACGGTTCCTATATAAATAACATTGCTCACATTATCTATCGAAGAGTGAAAAATTGGTCCTTTTGCATCAAATTCCCATTTTATGGTTCCATTTGGGTATAAAGCATAAAGTTTTCCATTATATGTTGCAGTGTAAAGAATTCCCTCATCATCTATCGAGGGGGAGTATGTTGATTGACCAGTTTCAAATTCCCATTTTATGGTTCTATTTGGGTATAAAGCATAGAGTTTTCCATTACTTATTGTTCCCGCATAGATTATATCATTGAGTCCCAATGCTAAATGTGAAACATATTTTTCCAGAAATATTCCCCATTTTTCTTCTCCTTGTGGAGAAAAGGCCTATAGATAGCCCTCCTGTGTTCCAATATATATTGTTCCATCATTTGCAATAGCTGGTGTCGTTTCGACATAAGAAAATCCGTATTTTGTTTTTGGTGGTATATTTTTGATCCATTTAATTGTTCCATCAGGATTTATCGCATATAAAGTACCATTTTTGATTGGACCCAAACCACCAACATATATTGTTCCATCGCTTGCTATAACTGGGGAACCCATTATTGTCATTGTTTTCACCTTCCATATTATCTTTCCTTCGTTCACGCTTGTGTCATATTCACTTCTTCCCGTATGCTGGGCATCATGGCAGTACATTGGCCATGGGTGAGATGATACATTTTCATCTTTCTCTATAGTTTCTGCAAAGCTAACAGAGAGCATTGTTACTACTACGAGTAATGTAACATAAATTCGCATGATAATGAAAATGTGAAGATTTTATGAAATTAATGCAGCAGAAGGGATGGCAAAGAAACATCGCCAAGCGGGTTGAATATTTTTATCGGCCATATAGCATCAGATACAACATATCCATCATTATAATAAACCTTTACATAAAAGAAATGCCATTCTTTTTTGTTATCAAATGCCCTGTATCTGCATTTACATTCAAATGGAGGAGAATAATCTGTGCAATAGAGAATTGGAGGAGTGTCGCTATAACGATCTTCTATGTAAAACTCAACTTTTTCCACATGCTCTGGAGATTTTACTTCTGCTTCTATTGTTATTCCTCCTATTATAATTGTTGCAATTCCACCTAATTCAAAATATCTGTTTCCAAATTTCCATACCTCTCTGTCAAAAATGTAAAGATATGGTATTTTCGGTCTTGTAATGAAAACATCTCTTT
>JAGHBD010000154.1 GCA_021161135.1 Thermoplasmata archaeon | reverse complement strand
GATGAAGATACTATATTAATAGATATGAGGGAAAATCCAGTATCCTTTGATACAGAAAATGTATGGGAATTTTCATTGGATTTCATTCCAAAAAACGATTTCTTGGTATGGGAAAAGATCGGGGAGCAAAAATACGCTACATTCATCCCAGGAAATATAACAAATAATCCATTTATGTTCAAAGATAGGTATAACAAACCCATCTTAGTAGCCTCCTTATACGAACATACTCAGTTAGCCTCGCTAAACTATTTAAATAATAGTGTAGAAAGTAGCAGAAAAGCTGCAGAAGCTGCAAGAGAAACTGCCGAAGGAACAAAATGCTTGGTAATAGCTACTTTCCTCTTAGTGGTAGTTAATATCTTCTTAGTAATAGCTAACTTTCGTCTCGTAAGATCTGAAACAGAAAATACAAGGAGAAGTAATAGATTTAAAAGAAATATCTAAACATAGAGCAATTCAGGAATTACTTAACATGGATGATACCTTTTAATATGTGAAATATATTCTTACAGGCGGATAGATTATTCCACAACAACCTCTACCTCATTTTCTTCTTCTGCTATCCATGGTAGCTCTATCTCAACTATTCCCCCAGCCGGAATATTTACTCCTTCTATTCTATTTTTCTCTTTGCCATTTACATAAAGTATGACCTTCTTGTTTTCTGCATCCTTCTCGCCAACATTTTCTATTCTAACTTTTGTAACAACTCTTTCCCCTTCCTCAAACTCCTCTGGCTCATGTTTTACTTCTGTGTTAAGAATCTCCTTTGGCTCTCTCACATTCACCATCAAACTTATTCTCTCGCTCTTGCCTTTTTCGGGCAAAACAACGAAATCAAACGACGCCCACTCATCAATGCTTGCATCATCTGGTATTTTTACTTTGAGCGCCACATCTATTTCGTCTCCTCCTTCCAGCGTTGCCCCCTCCTTATCCATATCAACAATCCATTTCTCTGGCACTCTTCCCTCGATTCTAAAATGATATCTCATTTTGTTCTTCTCCGTTTTCTCGAGAGGATTTATTACCTTTATCTTAAATTCGGCTGTTCCACCAGGCGGCGCCTCCGCAACCCTTTCATCGCATTCAATAATAGCCAGTTTCTGCACAGTTCTGCCCATATAATAGGCTATGACAAGAAGCGCTATAACTCCCGCAACGAATAAAATATATCCTATTTTCTTTCCCAAATCGCTTTCCTCTCCCCCTCCGCCTGGAGACGGAGCGAAGCTTACGCGGAGTGTAACATCTGCAGTGCTTTCCTTATCGGAGTTAGTGGATTTGGCTGTGAGGGCGAGAAGGCGGGTTGTATTATTTGTTGCATTTTCAGGTATAGTAACAGAAACAGATATATTTGCGCTTTCTCCAGGTTGAAGTGAAATACTATCCTTTTCCAGAGTATAGTCCCATACACAGGTTACAAAAAGGCTGTAAGTATCGTATAAATCACCTGTATTTTCTACCTTGAATTTCACTGTGGCGGTCTCGCCAGGCTTTACGTCTATTTTATCGCTGTATGCTGTTACCTTAACCCCGTATTCTGGAGGGGCTATACTCGTATTGAGCCATATGAAATCGCTACCCATTTTTCCTTCCGCATATACCGTGATATTAAGATAATCGCCCTTACTTGCATTTTCTGGCGCCTTTACCGTAACATCAGTATAGCCAAAGGAGCCTGCTGGAACATTCAAACTCTCTTTTTCTATGGAAACACTCCATTCATCTCCTTGATAATCTGTGTATATCTTTATGGTATCATTCTGGTTGCCCTTGTTGTAAATAAGGAGTGTATAAATTGCCTCCTCTCCAGCCTTAATTTCCTTTTCGGTATCAAAGCATTCTATATCTATTCCTCCGCTTACATTAAATGGAAGAACAACATATGATTTTGCATATGTGGAATCGTAATGAATATTGGTGGCAAAAAACGGCGAGAGAACACTGAATGGAAAATAAGAAAGCAGATCAAAAGCCTTCTCTATTTTTATGCCCAAGCAATGGCCCGCTGGTATTACACGCTCAACATTGTTTATGTAAAATGTCTTGGGCTTTAATGTTTCATTTTTTAGGAAAATTATTGATGTTGGACGAGTGGCATCAATAACATCTATATTTCCGGAAGGTGCTATATCGAGCAGGGAAGCTTTTAAAATCTTTACTTGGAAAGGTAGCAAATCGGCTTTTAAAAAGAAGGCCTCAACAATTACAGTTATTTTCACATCCCCGTTTATTTTCACATCCTTGTCAAATGGCTCAGTTGCCCATATGGCAGCGCCTTCATCCAGATTAATATATGCCGAAGAAAAACTAGTTGGCTCAGTACGATCCATTAGTAGATACTCTTCATGAGCAGGATTTGGCGTATCATGTAAATAGTAATATGTCTGCTGAGCTGCAGCAGAAAAGCTGAATGAAAGCAATATTAAAGCAATAAGTATCTTTTTCATATAAAAGGAAATAACCGAATCCTTATATAGATTTTGTTAAAAAATATGTTTGAATTTCAAAAGATACCCATACTCATAGCCCCAACATAGCACATGTTTCCTTTTACCTTCACCTTCACCGAAAATTTTATATAATGGTATATACCCCCTCCACCACTTTTTATACTCCATGTAAATTTATTATCAAGAAAGCCTGTAAATAAAGAGCCCTAAGGTGGGCACAGGCTGGTGGCATTCCTCCCCCTCCTCTTTTTTTGATGTTTAGAGGGCGGGGCGGGATTTGAACCCGCGTATGCGGATCTGCAGTCCGCCACCCGGCCTCTAGGTGACCCGCCCTTATGGTTAAAGGCGGCGAGCTTTTTAACTTTTTTCGATTTCCCATGATGAAAGGAGTATAGCAGCCATTAGAGAGAGGATAGAGCCATAAAGAAAAGTGAGTTCGGGCATTAAATCCCACAGGAAGCCAGCTATTAGATTTGCTGGTATCGTCGCCAAACCAATGCTTGCCTGAAAAATTCCCTGCCCCGTGCCTTTATATTTGCTTAAATCGGATACAAAAGCCTTTTGGTTGCCCTCAACAAGAGCAAAGAATAGCCCATATGCAAAAAATAATAGGGTGGCGAGAGCATAGAAAAGGATGCCAGAAAAATTTGTTATAAATACGAAACCAAAGCAGAGGAATGTAAAGGTTATGTAACCAAATGTTATGACTATTTTCCTACCCATTTTGTCCGACAGTTTTCCAAAATATGGGGCGAGAGCCGCATATATTATGTTGAAGAATGCATACACGAGTATAGCATATGAGATTTTTTCATAGGAAAAATCTCCTCCTATTCTCCACAGCAAAAACATATAGCTGAAATTTCCTAAGGAAAAGAGAGTGGCGATTGCTGTGAATTTCTTTAGCTCAGGCGAGGGGGGCATCGCCTCCCTTTTCCGGCTGAATTTTATTTCTCTCACAAAAAATATAGGGGGAATTGCAAGAAAGGCTATCGCAGCAGCTATAATAAGTATGGTTTTTATTTCCACCCTGAAAAGCCAGAATAGGAAAAAGGCGAGAAAGCTTCCAACGATGGCTCCCGCAGTATCCAAAGCACGGTGTATGCCATATGCCTCCCCCCTTCTCTCCTTATATAAATCTCCAATAAGGGCATCGCGAGGCGCCCCTCTGATGCCCTTTCCTATTCTTTCGATGCCCCTCAAGAGCACGAGATGCCACCATTGGGCAGATAAAGGAAAGAATGTTTTTGCAATGGCAGAAAGGCTATAGCCAGAGGCAATGAAAATACGTCTCCTGCCGAGTTTATCTGACATCACGCCAGAGAATATTTTTGACAGGCTCGCTATGCCATCACCTATTCCAGCTATTGCTCCCAGGGCTATCCCTCCTCCTCCTAAAGCGGCGATAAAAAAGGGAAGAATGGGCATTATTGCCTCGCTACTTGCGTCGGCGAAAAAACTTATGATACCGAGCAGGAAAATGTCCCTGGAAAGTTTTTCCATGAAGGAAAATATGCACCATATAATTACTTTTCCGCCTTTTTTGGAGCAAAAGCAAAATTATTAACCTCCGCCTTATATACTTACATGAAAGTGAAAAAACTTATTGCTGCTATCCTTGTTTTTATTCTGCTGCCTGTCTTTGCCAGCCAGACACAACTTACCAATAATGCAAAGATAAATTATACATGCAGCGTTGACAGAGGGGAGGCGATGCCGGTAATAGCAAGCAAGGAAAATCCCTTCTATGCTTTAATAGCCACCCCTGTAGCCTTATATTATGATGAATACAACAACCAGCATGTTAAGCCACTTCTTGTTGAAAATTTTTCAAATCCTTCCGATGCAATCATACGATTTAAAGAAATGTATGGCTTGAGAGATAGCGAGGCAATAATTATAGAAAATAAGGATGTTGTTGAAGCAAGCATTGAAATTGCAGAGCAAATATGGAATAGGGCAAGTGAAGCAATAATAGTTAAGAATGATTTAAATGGTTATTCAATAGCTGTCAATTTGCTTCCTCTCGCAAGTTATAAAGGCATTCCAGTTTTTGTTGCCAACGAGCTCCAACAAATTATGACAACATTGAAGCAACTTGGAGTTAGGGCGACGTATGTTTGTGGAGATATAGAAGGATATGGAAATGTAATAAAATTTGAGAGTGGTGAG
This sequence comes from Thermoplasmata archaeon, assembly GCA_021161135.1. Taxonomy (GTDB): domain Archaea; phylum Thermoplasmatota; class E2; order UBA202; family JdFR-43; genus JdFR-43. The sequence goes on along the minus strand of JAGHBD010000154.1, from coordinate 4,243 downwards.
GAAGCGAGAGATTACGTTATAGATTACGTAAAGGAAAGATTTGGAAATGTTGGCTACATAGTTATTACAAATCCAGAGGATATAAGAAAGCCAGAAGTGCTGAGCAGCGTAGAATACAATTTCAGAGGGAAAACAGGTTCTCTGGCAATTCTTCCCGCTCAATCGCTTCATGGTGTGCTTACGAGGCAATTTTTTGGCATGCATGAGTTTGAAGTGCCAAATTACAAATATGCCAGAATAAAAATAGAATTGTTCAATCTCAACTCAGAAAATGTTAAGGAGCTTGGAGATGACATTTTCCTTATGATTCTTTCCCCAGATGGAATACCTCTCATTTATACCGCCACAGGCGCCGGGCTGGCAGAATATGATGAGAGTGGTGATATAGTGCTTGATAAGGTAAATTATGAGTTTATTGTCGGTGATAGCCCTGGCGTATATAAGGCGAGGGTAATGGGAAGATGGTTTGCAGATGTTGAAGGAGAATATGAACTAAAGATAAAGGTGGAGGAAATAGATTCTCCTATCGATCCTCTAATGGAAAGTCTTTCTTCTCTCGCTGCCTATCTTGCCGCCTATCGCCATGGAATAGTATGGGCATCTGCCGATTTTTCATTTGCTGGCGAAAAAGGAATGAGTCAGCCAGGAGATAATCCATATATAAGGGATGAATGCAACGAGCATGTTATGAAAATACATGAAGAGCTTAATGAGCTCCTTGCCAGAATAGCAGATTTACCAGATGATTTGAAAACTATATGGCAACATTACAGAAAAAACCCAATTTACATTGCAATTATGGCCGATGCAACAATGGTACCCATGTATTATTACAAAAATCCAGATGATGGTTATATAGCAGGATGGGGCGTACCAGGAGATTATATTTATGGAGATGTAGATGTCAGGCTAGATGACACAGAAAATGATACCTTTACATATTATCCTTTCCAAGAAAACGCTGTTGGAAGAATAACTGGTTATGATGCTGAAGATGTCTCCGCCTTAATAGCCAGAACAATATTTTATGAAAAAATTATCGATGTATTGGGCGAGTGGAAGAATAATGCTACAGTGCAGACAGGCTGCGGCTTAGAGTTCCAGTGGATTCCAGTTATCACAACCCTGTCCAATCTTCTTCTTGGAACCAATGATCCGACCAAATGGCCCAGTGGGGAAAGCTTTTTCATAAATTTGCGACTTTGCCACGACTTAGAGAGTGGTGGCTTCAATGTTAAACGAACCCATTTGCTTGCCTCGCAACGAGAAGGCTTTGATGATCTGGCAAGATATGGAAGAAAATATTTCCTCTTTCCTCGCTTCTATGAGGCAATTAGTGGAAATAAAGTGGTGAAAGGAGGAAAATATCAGGAGGAGAGCAATATAATATTCGTTTTCAATCATGGCTTCTATTTCCTGTATGAATCTGGCGATGTGTTAATGGATGCCCGCGGCTTCCCGCCCTTCACAACTCTTTCCCGCTTTTATCCGATGGGGAGTGGATTGAGCAGTAAGGGAGCATATTATGTAAGGAATGTATATAAAATGGACTTTGGTCCGGGTATAATATTCGTTGAAAGCTGCATAACAGGCAGGATAGACGGACTGGCGCCGGAAAACTGTTTAAGCCAAGCATATCTTCATGCAGGGATGAATGGATATATAGGGGCAACTCGCGTTACCGCTGACCCTGGCTATTTGGAGCCAGGGCTAATATTTGATGGCTTTGGACTATGGGGCTTTATAAATGCAACACTCAATCTTAAACTCCATGGAAAATATCCCGAGCCACACTTTGGTGCAGTGGTGGCGGAGGATTTCATCCTTGATTTGATACAAAACGATAGTACAACTGGAATGGCTCTGAGAAATGCCAAAAATAAATATTTGCCAAAGGATGCAAATTCAACTTTCATGTGGACACCTCCTTTAATAAGCAGTGATTGTTGGATAATTGACAAAGAAATTTATGAATCGCTGAATCCAAAATTTGAATATGGAAAATATCTGGACAAGAAATATCATTGCCTTCATGAATTCAATTTATATGGTGATCCCGCTTTTAACCCGTGGAATCCATGAAATATCCATACGAAAAATTTGAGGAGGAGGTAAAAGAGGCAATAAAAGAAGTGTTAAGGGTAGCTTATGATATAGAGGAAGAGATAAAACTGGAAAAGCCAAAAGGGATAGCGGATCTCGCATTTCCTTGCTTTCCTCTCTCCAAAATACTCAAGAGAAACCCTGTGGAGATAGCGGAGGAAATTGCGAGGAAAATAAGGAAAGGGGAGTGGATAGAAAAGGTGGAGGCAGTAAAAGGTTATGTAAATTTTTTCATAGATATTCGTAAATTGACGAGGGAAACAATACGGCTCATCGAGGAAATGGGAGATGACTACGGAAAGCAATCGAAGAAGAAGGTGAAGGTGATCGTTGAGCATACATCTGCTAATCCAAATGGTCCATTGCATGTGGGGCGGGCCAGAAACCCAATAATTGGAGATACAATAGCGAGGTTGCTTAAATTCGGAGGCTATGATGTAGTTACGCAGTATTATGTAGATGATATGGGAAAGCAAGTGGCTATCCTCTTCTGGGGGGTCAAAAATTTAAAAATCGATGTAAAACATGATAAAGATGATCACAAATACGTCGTATATTATCAGGAGGCAGCAAAGCTGATGGAAGAAAATGAGAAAGTGAGGAAAGAAATTGAAGAAATAATCAAGGAATGTGAAAGGGGAAACAAAAAGATACTTGCTGAGTTGAAAGGTATATATACGCGAGTATTGAATGGCATTCTTCAAAGCCTTGAAATGCTGAATATAAGAATAGATGAATTTGTTGAAGAATCAAAATTTGTGCTTGACGGGAGTGTGGAGAGAGTTATTCAGGAGTTACAGAAACTTCCTTATGCCGGTAAAGAAGGAAAGGCAATATATCTGGATCTTGAGGAATTTGGCATTCATGGAAGGGATAAAAAATTTTACATTACAAGAAGTGACGGCACATCCCTGTATGCAACAAGAGATGTAGCATATCATATATGGAAGGGGGAGCGAGCAGATAAAATGATAAATGTGTTGGGCGAGGACCACAAACTGGAGGCAAAATTTGTGGAAATAGCCTTAAAACTCCTGAACAAAAAAACGCCAGAAGTAATATTCTACTCCTTCGTTTCTCTTCCAGAAGGAAGAATGTCAACAAGGAAAGGCAGAGTTGTCTATCTCGATGATTTGATAGAGGAGGCGATAGAGAGGGCGAAGCGAGAGGTAATAAAAAGAAGGGGGGAGCTACCGAATATAGATTATATAGCGAGGAGCGTCGGCACAGGAGCAATAAGATATAATATAATCAAGGTAAGGCCTGAGAAGCCCATTGTGTTCAAATGGGAGGAAGCTCTAAATTTTGAAGGGCAGTCAGCGCCATTCATCCAGTATGCTCATGCAAGGTGTTGCTCCATCTTAAGAAAAGTTCGCTATGAAGGATGTGAGCAACCAGAATATGAGCATGAGAGTGAGATAGCACTGATTAAAATGCTGGCGACATTTCCCGAAATTGTCAAAGAAAGCATAAAAGCAAGAAATCCATCAGCGATCGCAGAGTATGTATATGAACTCGCCTCCGCATTTAATGCATTTTATAGAGATTGCAGGGTTATAGGAAGTGAAAAAGAGAAAGAGAGGCTAGCGCTAGTAAATGCAACTCGCCAAGTTATATGTAATTGCTTGACTATACTTGGTATCGAAGCTTTGGAGGAGATGTAATTATAAGCCCTTCTCCGCAATATCTCCAACAATTGGCAATTTGAACATTTCTCCCTGATAAGCTTTTATCATTAGAACAATCCAGAGTATGAACATCACTAGCCATATGAGCCATGAAATCCACCATAAGAAGAACCATGCATGCCACCACAGCAGCCCCCACCATCCGCCGAGAATTATTGATAGTATCCAAAGCGGAAAGAAAGTCAGAATCGATTGCTTTGCATGGAATCTCACGAATTTATTGTCTTTTTCAAGTAGATAGAATACTATGCCTGTGAGCCATCCAAGCAGATAGCAAAGCGCTCCCTCAATATTTTCCTCAAGTCCTAAGGATGTTTTCGCCATAGGGGGAAAGGTAAAAAGTGTATATTAGTTTATCGAAATTTTCGTATTTTCACAAGCATAAAGGAAATGAAAGAATTGAATAAAATATTGCTCAAAAACAGGCCCCATTCATCTTTTAAGGCAAAAAT
>JAGHBD010000117.1 GCA_021161135.1 Thermoplasmata archaeon | reverse complement strand
GAAAAATACGCCTCAATTTCCAGCCAACACCTTTTGTCAGTAGAATGAGACGGAACAGTTTTATTCCTCCTGCCGTAGATCCAGCGGCGCCGCCAGCAATCATTGCGAGCGAAAGCAATATTTTTGATTCGCCACTCCAGATAGCCAAGTTAGTTGTGGCAAAACCTGTGCATGTGAGGGCGGAAACAAACTGAAAGGCAGAATATTTGAAGGAGGTTGTAAAGGAGGAGTATATGCCATCGTTCATGTTGAAATAGGAAAGGAGGAGGGCGCCAATGAAAAGAAGGAAAAGCAATGCCTGTGTCTGCGCATCTTTGAGGAAGTTTTTTATCCTTCCCTTCAGCAACTCATAGTGAGTTGAAAATGCTATGGCTCCCGCAACCATAATTGGTACGAGTAAAATTTGAATGGGCGTTGAGTAAGAAGCCATGCTATCGTCGGTTACGGAGAATCCGCCGGTTGCCAGCCCTGTCATTGCATGATTTATTGCCTCCCACCATGGCATGCCAGAGAGGAATAAAACAAGGATTGCTATGGCTGTATAAAGCAGGAAAATCCACCATATTGTTTTCACTGTCGATATTATGCTTGGATGTATTTTTTCCTCTCTCGCCTCCGATTTAAATAAAACAAATGAGCCTGCGCCAGGCCTGGCTAAAACAACGAGGGTGAGAACTATAACTCCAACGCCTCCAATCCATTGAATAAAACTTCGCCAGAACTGTATTGTATAACACAGCTGGCTTGGTGTGGATATCATCGTAAGCCCGGTGCCAGTCCATCCCGCAACAGATTCAAAAAAGGCGGAGAGGAAATCAAGCCCAGTTATGTAATAAAACGGGATAGAAGAAACGAGAGAAATTATAAGCCAGGAAAGGGCGGCGGTTATCATTGCATGCCTTATTTTTGGCTCGTCACCGCTCCTCCCCACCATCCTGAAAATTATTCCGAGGAGGAGAAAGATAGCTGATGTTAATACAATCCATTTTATGGCAAAATATTCTTTAAAACCAATTGAAATGAAATTGACAAATAAGGTTATCACTCCCACAGCGATTAAAACTGCCCCTGTGTCTCGAAGCACTATCTTTAAATTTTTCATTTACTTCTCAAAGAAAACACTCATCGTCTTATCTATTTTGTCCTTTCTCGCAAGCAATGTTACAACATCTCCTGCCTTAAACGTGCTTTCTGGAGCAGGAATTATTATTTCCGAGTCCCTTTCTATTGCTATTATATTAACTCCTCTCGGCAACTTTATGCTCCCAACAGGCTTATCAACAACTTTTGAGTCAGCAGGTATAATAATCTTGAAAATCTCTGCTTTATTTCCAAGGCTCATGAAATCCTTCACCATTGGGCGCTGCACCGCCCTGTAGAGATATTCGGCAGTGATGGCGGCGGGATTGCCAACTATATTGACTCCTTTTTCGATAAACATTGGTTTGTTTTCTTCATTGTTGACGAGGGAGACGAGGGAAGGTATTCCTATGGATTTTGCTAAGGATATTACGAGGAGATTGGTTGCATCGTCGGCAGTTGTAATTAAAGCGTCTGCATTATCAGCGCCCGCCTCCATCAATGTTTCTTTTTCTGTTGCATCTGCATTGACAACGACGACATCATATTTTTTTGATATCTCGTCGCATTTCTCCTTGTTTTTCTCTATGACGACGACATCATCCTTATTGCGGAGGGCAAGATTTATCAATTTTTCCCCTATCTCACCTGCCCCAACTATGATTAGATACATTTTAATCACTATGACAACGGCAAAAGATAATTTGCTTACATTTATTAAATTTTCTCTATAGCCTATAAGCTACCTCTGTAGAGCTATATCTCCACCCTCCTTTCATGCCATGCCTCAGCATCGCCATTATGTGCTATTGCCTTTATGAGATGCTCTCCATGCAAATCAGGTTGTATGCGAAATGGCGGTTTATCTATGCTTGCATAAAAATTTCCATCTATATAGAAATCCACTCTCTCTGCATTTTCAGCCATCGCCTCTACAATTCCATTCTGAGGCGACTGAATATAAACATAAAGTTCTTCAGCCGGTGGTAGAGCAGCGTTGCATACATACGCTACACTCCGCCTCAAAATCCACCAGTTGTAGCTCCAGTTGGATAGCGAGCCCCCAACCCATCCATAAACGTAGCGGGGTACGCCATATATGGATAAACCAAAATATTCCTCAACACTTCCATTGAAGCGGGGAGGGATTTCGGGATGCATTCCAAAGATAACCACCTTTCCCTTCCCATAATTGGCTTCAGCCGCCGAATAATAATCCTTTATATCTGTCTCTATTTTTTTATATGGAATCCATTTCCCCAGCCATATCCAGTAATGCAAAGGTGCCACATCACTTGGCTCTTCTCTATAGATAGCAAGAGGTTTTGCCTCTTTCATGCCATACAAGCCTGGCCCACCTCCATATGTTATATATCGCCATTTTTCTCCTGCAAATATTTCATGCCCTAAAAGCTCATTTTTTATCGGTATATTGCTCCTTCCATCCTCCTTCCACAAATACTGCCACTCCTGCCATTGATTATCGTTAATGTATGCATCAATTAAACCTAAAGCAGCTTTGGTAAGCACAAAATCGAGCCAGTGACGAGGTTTTTCATACCCTTTCGTCGCTATATTTGCTCCTCCACATATGCCAACATAACCGCCGCCGTTGGCAATAAATTTTTTCACTTCATCCTTCCACTTTTTATGGAGAGCATGGAAATACTGTCGCCCACTCGCTCCTATGACAAGTACATCATAATTCATTAAACTTCCATTTATTACATCTTTATAGCCAATTCTTTTCACATTCATTTCATATTTTATGTCGCCATCTCTCCATGCATAGCGAAAACAATGTTCAATGAGGCGGACAGAGGGGGAAATGGAATCATAAAGAGCAATTTTTATAGTTCTCTTATCCTCCTTCTCCGACGAAACATTTCCAAAAACAGTTGAAAGTAACATCACCATAGCAAAGGCAGCAACAACCCTATTCATTACGGCGTAATTCTTTTCAATCTTATATATTTTATCTCCTCGCCATTAATCATGCTGAATACCATTTCCTTTTTAACAGAATGTGCCAGCCTTACAGCCCTGCTTATTTCTGCCCACGTCGCCTCATAACTTTCCCTAACAACATGCACGAGATATGGAGCATGGCTTTCCTCGGGATTTTTATCATACACCCTGAAATGGGAGCCAAACTTAAAGCCAGTTTTGGGCAGCAAACCTTTTTTCCTCAAATTTTCATAAACAGCGAGTCTTTCCTCTATATCTGGCTGTATCTTTTTAGCGTGCTGTAAAAATCTTTTAATGCTCATTTTCCTGCCATTCTTCATCACACTCGCCCCTCTCCCAGCCACATAAGCGGCTTCCATCAATGAGAGTTGCATGTATTTCCCAAAACTTTTGCCTATAAAATCCCCTTTAAGCATTTCCATCAAATTTTCATCCCAGACAACACACCTGTCATTGAGAAGATGTATTCTCCCTTCATAATCTCTTTCAATAAAAACACCATTCATCACAAAATGCTTTGCTATGTAATATGTTATATCCCCTTCCTCGTCCACTATCCCAAGTATAAGCTTGCCCCTCGCCCCCTCTATAAATTCATCAATATCCTTTATCCTAAATCTCGCTCTTTCCGAAACAGCCTTAACAACAAAGCCTGGCGGCGCAGGCGGGCGCTTGCCCCTCTCATACAATAAGAAATCTTTTTTTACTTTGAGGATGTAGCCTCTTTCCCGCAAATCCCTATAAACGAGGTATCTTATTTCAAAATCAGGCATGTAATGGAGGGCGTACTCCATGAATTTTTTGATATCCGCCGCCCTGCCATCTATTTCAACATCCACTCTCCCTTTCTCAAGGAGATAACATGTTTCTATCAAACTCAGTTTGAGTTTTCCATCAAATTCTCCATAACATCCTTTATTGTATATTCTGCTCGCCTCTTTCTGCCCCTCAATTATTCCAATGTCGCCTTTAACCACAACCTTTGCCAGTTTCACCATTTTTCCTCTATATATTTCACTATCCCCTCAAAAATTTCCTTTCCATCGTTGCTTTTCCAGTCTGGCTGCTGCCATTCATGAAATGCCCTCTCAGGATGTGGCATCATTCCAAGTATATTGCCCTCGTCATTACATATTCCTGCAATATTTCCATATGAGCCATTGGGATTCCATGGATAGCCAGCAAGATTCCCTTTATCATCAACATATCGAAAAACAACCTGCTTTTCATTCACCTCTTCAGCATATTCCTCATCTTTAAAAACAATTTTTCCCTCTGCATGGGCGACAGGTATCATGCTTATTTTTCCATATGGAATATTCCTTGTTATTTTACATTCGCTTTTCTCATGCCTTATGAGTGTTGGCCTACATTCAAATCTACATGAATCATTCGTTGCCAAACAGGCTTCCGGCTCGTCACTTATCCCATTGAGGGCTGGCAGAAAGCCCATCTCAATCAATATTTGGAAGCCATTGCATATGCCCGCCATAACATAGCCGTTTTCAACAAATTTTTTTAACTCGCGGAGTAAATTTGCCTTAAGACGGGCGGCAAAAATTGCACCAGCCCTAATGTAATCGCCAGCCGAAAAACCACCTGGCAGAAATATGCAGTGGTAGTCATCTATTTTTTTCTTGCCTTTCTCCAGTTCTTTTATATGCACATATTCAGGAGATGTTCCAAGCTCTTTAAAAGCAAGATAACTTTCATATTCGCAATTTGTTCCTTCCATTTGCAATACGGCAATTTTTATTTCTTTCCTTTGCACACTGTTATAAACAATAGCATATAAAAAGTTAAAGAAAGAGGCTATCCTTCGTATTTAAATATCCACGCTTTATATTCCTCACCGCTGCTCACTCCAACGGCCCCTGCGTTTATCTCCAGCATACCGTCATTATCAAAATCGCCCACGCATGTAACAGCTAACAAACCATAAGTGTCATTTATGAGATATTCTTCATTGTAACCATTTCCATTCCATTCAAGTATATGCACATAGTTTGTTCCCACTGCCACCTCTGCCTTGCCATCGCCATCTACATCGCCAACATCTATAGCCTCGATGGTCGCCTCCTCGCCTTCCCACGTTATATCAAATATTTTTTCATATTCGCCTCCATTCCATCTGTAGATGCATAAACGGGGATACCAAAATGTAACATGTATTTCATTTATTCCGTCTCCATTGCTATCTTTTGCAACACATCCGAATACCTGATAGTCAAATTCATCAATAACATGGCTTTCGAAGCTCTGCCCGTTCCATTTTAGCACTACAAGCTCCCTTCCATGCCCAACTATTATTTCATTTTTGCCGTCGTTATCCACGTCTGCTATCCATGGGAAGTATATTGAATTATAGCCCCATTCTGCCTCCTTAATAAATTCATTGCCATTCCATTCCAACACCACTAAGGAATGCTGTTTTTGATATCCTCCCGTAACCACAACCTCATTTTTTCCATCGTTATCAACATCACCAACAATACAATCGAGTGTTGTTCCTCCTTCATCCTTTCCTATAATCACATATCTGCCAAGCAATTTGTATCGATGCCCGTTCCATTTAAATGCGGAGAAATGGCGACCCCATGCCACGCCAATTTCATTTTTGCCATCATTATCAGCATCTCCTATGAAAAAGCCAGTTGCCGAGCCAAATGGTTGCGGCATGCGGAACCAGTTATCGCCTATGTGGAGCCATATTCCATAACCAATGCCAAAAACAGGATCAACGATGCGAGCTGCCTCATAATATGTATGCCTGCTTTCATCATATTTCATAACTCTCATAAAAGGATCTCTCCCTCCAATCAACAGCTCGTTTTTGCCATCGCCATCACAATCGCCAACAGGCTGCGGGCCTTCGTAGCGGGCGCTCCACCACCACAGCGTGCCATAACTTTTCTCCCACTGAACTATAAAATGGCCATTGGCTGTCTCTGCTGCTGTCTTCTCTGCCATTTCTTTATCCATGAAAATAGTTTCATTTGTGGCAGCTGGAACAAGCAAAAGAGATAAAACAATGGCAGCAATAAACTTTGCTTTCATGTTGGTTATAAGTTGCAATGAATATAAAGATTACGGCGTATGGTGTTTCCCATTTTATCTCTCTCACAGTAAAAGTTAAATTGTACTTTCCATTAGTTTAGTGGGGGTAAAAATGAAAAAATCATTGGTTGTATTACTGGCAGTTGGAGCAATTTTGTTGAATATGACAATTTCTGGAATAGATAGAGGAATTACAACGAGCGAGAAAAAGGCAGAGATTTCTGAAAGTGTGGAAGTGCATCCTTTTGAACTTGTAGAAGAAGGAGGCTATACAAAAATTTCAATGGAAAATGCATATTATCTCCATAGCCCAGGAGAACCAATGCTTCCTTACTACACAAAGGTGTATTACTTCCCGCTTGGAACAAAAGTAAAGGTTGATTGCACACCGAAAAGCATTGAAACCATGAAAATAGAAAGGCCAATAATATATGCACCTCCTCCAAAACCGCTCAATGGCTATTATGTGGCAGAGGATAAACCAGATGAGGAAATATATGGCAGTAAAGAAGCATATCCAGCGGCATGGTATAGTTACCGCCTGGGCGGTGGGCTTGTTGATGGAAAGAGGGTTACGATACTTGCCTTACACGTATATCCAATGAGATACAAGCCAGCGATGCAGGAGGTGGAAATAGCAGGAGGCTTCAATATAAAAATTGGGTATACGCTGCCACAAAAGTCCATAGTAAAAAGTGATGAATATGATTTAGTCATAATATGCCCGCAGGAATGGAGAGACATTATTCAGCCCCTCGTTGATCATAAAGAGCAGCATGGTGTGCGAACATTTGTTGAAACGGTAGAAAATATCTATTCCAATTATGAAGGAAGAGACGGTGCAGAGAAGGTGAAATATTTCATCAAGGATATGATTGAGCAATATAACATAAAATATGTTCTTCTCATTGGAGGTAAAAAGTCCTATATAACGGGCAACTGGGGATATGATGGACCAACAAAACATGATGATAGTCTGTGGTATTGTCCAGTAAGATATGTTGCATTGGATGATAATGCGGAAAAGGGATACATAAGCGATTTGTATTTCGCTGACATTTACGACGCTGAGGGCAACTTCTCCACATGGGATACAAATAATGATGGCATCTATGGAGCATGGACATTCAAATATGGAAAGGACATACTGGATTTATATCCAGATGTATATGTTGGGCGTCTTGCGTGCAGGAGCGAGAAAGAGTTGCAGAATGTTATCGATAAGATATTAACCTATGAAAACGGGAATGTGAAGAATCAGGATTGGTTCAAGAAAATGCTTCTTGTTGGTGGCGACACTTTCAACGATGCTGCCAACGTGGCGGAGGGAGAGGTTTCAACGCTGTGGTTCTATGAGCATTATATGGCAGATGATTTTGAAAAGGTGAGCTTATTTGTAACAGATGGAACCCTTCCGCTGTGGGGTGCAACAGAGCCAAATGAACTTGCAGGAAGATTTGCGTGGATAAATGTTATAAAAACATACAGCCAGGGATGCGGCTTTGCCGTTTTCGATGGCCATGGCAGCCCGACGGCGTGGGCAACTCATTTCTTGGGACATGCAAGCCATAATGATCCGTGGGTAAATGGATTGATGACATACAACATGGACTTGCTTCAGAACAATTACATGACTCCAGTATTTATCATAGGAGGATGCCATAACAGCGAATTTAACATAAGTTTGCTGGATTTCATGAAAAACCAATGGACGTATCAGCCAACATATGAGTGCTTTGGATGGCATATTGTCAAGATGGCAAAACGGGGAGCTATAGCGACAATAGGCAATACTGGCCTGGGATACGGCGAGGGAGGAGGAGACAGGAATGGAAATGGAATTCCAGATTGCGTTGAATATAATGGCGGCTACATTGAAGATAGATTCTTCTATGCTTATGGCGTAGAGGGCAAAGAAGTGCTGGGAGAGACATGGGGAACTGCAATAACATTATATCTAAATACCTATGATGCAATGGCAGACAGAATAGACTGCAAGACTATTGAGGAATGGGTGCTGCTGGGAGATCCAACACTTAAGATAGGAGGATATTAACTCTCCCCTTCTTTTTTATTTGATGCACAATAACGTTAAAAACTCTTCTGGGATTCTCATTTCATGAAAATCATAGCTGGTTCTTCTTCGCCGATGCTTGCTAAAAATTTGGCAAGAATAATGAGTGTTGAAATTGCAGATGTTTCTATAAAAAGATTTCCAGATGGAGAATGTTATGTTAAAATAAATGAGGAAATTGACCATGCAATAATTGTCCAGAACACATATCCGGATGAAAATATTGTGGAGCTTTTCCTGCTGCAGGATGCTGCGCGTAGAGTTGCGAACAAAGTGGATGTGATTATTCCATACTATGGCTATGGAAGACAGGACAAGATATTTGAAAGTGGTGAGGCAATAAGCGCGGAAAAAATGGCCCGCCTTATTGAGCAGGATGCTGATTCCATAATTTTAATTAATCCTCATAAGGAGCATATCAGAAATTTTTTCACCAAGCCCGTTGAATTGTGTGATGCTGTGCCAGCTGTTGCCGAATATTTTAAAGGAAAAGTTGATGCTGTCATTGCTCCAGATAAAGGCGCTCTTTATATGGCGAAAAAAGCGGCGGAAATAATTGGTTGCGGATACAATCATTTTGAGAAAACGAGGATAAGCAGCAATGAGGTGAAAATGGAAATAAAAGATATGGATGTGGAGGACAAGAGATTGCTTATACTTGATGACATTATTTCGACAGGCGGCACAATGAGAAAGGCTATAGAGCTATTGAAGGAGCAAAAAGCTGCCAGCATTTATGCAGCATGTATTCATGGCTTATTCATAGGAAATGCTGATGAGCGTATTCTTCAAGCAGGATGTAGTGAGTTGGTTGCCACAGATACAATTGAAACTGCATATAGTAAAGTTAGTGTTGCAAAGGAAGTGGCGAAGCTGCTCCGCTTATAAATCCTTATTCTTGAATAGATAGTAGGCGAGAAGCAAACTTGCCACCATCCATATAAGCAAAATTGCGAGATTGAAGGGAGTATTTACAAATGATGGCATTTTTCCAATGAATTCAGCAACAGGAGTAATGTTTAATGATACCAGCGCTGAATATGCCTTAATTGGGTTAATGAGAGAAGCAACATAGTACCAGCTCGGAGCGACAAAATTCTCATCCATGAGTTTCTCAAACCCATATTTTGCAATCAACAGCCCGCCCACAACCATGTTCCATATCATCTCAAACAAAAACCAAGTGAAGATGGCGCCGCCCATCGCCGTGCTTCGCTTACTAAAGGCGCATGACATGAGCATCGCTATTGCTATGAAAACCATGCCAAGGAGG
>JAGHBD010000168.1 GCA_021161135.1 Thermoplasmata archaeon | reverse complement strand
CATTCATTCCTTTTCTTTTCATTTTTTCACCTACAAGGGCAGTTTGCTAAACATCCTGTTACCAATTGTCAAATATATAATTTATGGTTCGACTGAGTAAAACTAAATATTTCCTTCCCCATAATATATCCCAATGCAAGTTTCCTCTTTTCATTTGCCCTAAATTAAGATAAATATTTAATATAAAGATTGCGAAATTTTTTAATACAAGCATTTAGGGTAATCGATAACCCAAATTGCTTCCTATTTCCATCTCACTTTCATTATTGATATCACATGATTTAGAAATATGCAAGCAAGCATGACAAAGGTTTTTTAATCTCAGCACAAAATTTCGAAAATCTTATATGAATAGCAGGGGTTAAATTACGATGCAACTTGAATTTCACGTATATCTTATTCCCTTAATCATGGTTAGCATCATTTCAATCAATCTTGCCTTATTTGCTTGGCGAAGCCATCCGCTCCGCAACATATATCCATTTGTTGCTCTTGCCATCGCTATATCTTGGTGGACATTCGGCTATGCAATGGAGCTTTCATGTGTGGAAGTAAGCCATAAAGTACTCTGGGCAAAACTGGAATATTTCAGTATTGTCGCAGTGCCCATAATATGGCTATTTTTCACCTTACAATATGTTGGGAAAAAAGAGTGGCTCACCAAAAGAAATGTACTACTCCTCTCTCTTGAACCCATTCTAATTCTCTTTCTTGTATTAACCAACGAGTATCATCATCTTATATGGGAAAGCATAGAAGTGGTTACGGTGGATTCAATCTCTGTGCTTAATATATCGCACGGCATTGCATTCTGGATGCATGTCATTTATTCATATATTATCATTTTACTTACCGTCTTTATTCTCGTCCATGCTCTCTTTTATCTCTCTCCTCTTTACAGAAAACAGTGCTTAATTCTACTTATTGGAGTTTTAGTGCCATGGATTGGTAATGCAATGTATGCCTTTGGATTAAATCCAATTGCCCCTCTTGATATCACCCCGCTCGCCCTTCTATTCAGCGTTTTTGCAGCTAGTCTGGCAGTCTTTCGTTTCCGCTTTTTGGAAATTGTTCCCATAGCAAGAGAGATGCTTATTGAAGGCATAAGAGATGCAATAATCGTGCTAGACGAACATAACAAGATTGTGGATGCCAATCCAGCGGCGGAGGAAATACTTGGCATGCCACCTGAAAAGTCTATAGGAAGTTTTATCGATGAGATTATGAAGGGAAAGAGGGATCTGCTCCAATACTTTAAAATGAATAGAGTAAATGAAGAAATTACAATCAAAAATGATGGAACAATGCGTTATTACAATATGCATATTTCTCCCCTATATGATAAGCATGGGAGAGCCGTAGGAAGGCTTGTTATTCTGCGTGATATCACAAGAAATAAGAAAAATGAGGAAAAAATAAAAAGACTGAATGAGGAACTCAAACTTATAAATAAAATAATGAGGCATGATATAGCAACAGATTTACAAATAATTCAAGGATTGCTTGAACTTTACAAGGATGAAAATGATGCAGAGCTTATTCAAAAGGCAATGAAAAGAGTGGAAAAGAGCATAAAGTTGATACAGAGAATGAGAGATGCTGAAGCTATAGCTACATCAGGGTTGGAGCTTAAAGAGTATGATATAAAGAAGGTTATAGAAGATGTGGCAAAAAATTACCATGCGGAGATAAACATCTCAGGAGACTGCACCATTATGGCTGATGATGCGATTTTCTCAGTTGTGGATAACATCATAAGAAATGCTATTGTTCATGGAGGCACAGATAGAATAGATGTGAAAATAGAGGAAGATAATAGCATATGCAGGATAAGTTTTGCTGATTATGGAAGAGGAATACCAGATGAGATAAAGGATAAAATCTTTCATGAGAGGTTCAGCTACGGCGAGGGAGGCGGCAGCGGCCTTGGCTTATATATAGTTAGGAAAATTATTGAAGGCTACGGAGGGAAAATATATGTCAGGGACAATGAGCCTAAGGGGACAATTTTCATCATCGAGTTAAAGAAATAGTTATCTAGCAATTATGTGGATTATATCTCCATTTTTTAATTCATGATCAGCGCCAACTATTTTTTTACTCCTTACATCAACAGCTTTTATAAATCCCTCTGCCAAGTCACTATGCACTTTATATGCCAAATCTATTACTGTAGAGCCTTTGGGGAGTAAAAAAACATCTGGCAATACATTTCCATCTTTATCGCACAGCTTGTTTTCATCCTCAACGGGATAAACCGCTATTAGATTGAGTAATTCGAAAACCGCTTTATCTATGCATTTTTGCACACCTGTTGAGCCAAATCTTTGCAAAACATGTTTATCTATATATTCAAGCCCTTTCCTCTGCTTCTCATCAAGCTCCTTTAAAATTTTATATGATGAATCTCCTGGCTTATAGTCAATGTAGCCATGCTCCGCCGCCTTAACAAGAGCAAGCTCTGCCATGGCAGAACATGGAATGGCATATTCACCTTCAAATCTCTTTATCATTTCATCAGCTGCCTTATCTGCTTTGTTGAGAGCGAGGAGTATCGGCTTTGCTTCTTTTCTCACATGTGTCGCAAGTTTGAGAAGTTCCTCATCACCCCATTTAGTAGCATCCTCTGGCAACGACGCCTTTTTCAACGCTACCTTTATTTCTTCCTCCTTTATTCCAAGACCAGCCAGCTTCTCTGCCAGCATTTTTTCTATTTTAACGCCTTCCAGCTTGCATTTCATGCTCAGGCGGCGCCAGTCTTTCTCAAGCAATCCCTTAATCCAGTAGTCAATCTCCTCCTCTAAAAATTTTATGTCATGGGCTGGGTCATGACTTCCTGGACTGCATGGTCTTCCTTCCTCATCTGTTGAACCAGAAACATCAACAATGTGAATTAGGCAATGGGCTCTTCTTAAATCATCCAGAAATTTGTTCCCCAATCCCCGCCCTTCATGAGCTTTCGGGACGAGTCCAGCAACATCTATCGCTTCTATAGGAATGTATCTTACGCCATCTAAGCACCTTGAATTGCGAGGGTTACATTTTACTCCAAACTCTTTACAGGGGCAGGGCGAGCGGGCATACATTACGCCTTTATTGGCATCGATGGTTGTAAATGGATAATCTGCCATCTCTGCATTGGCTAGTGTGGCAGCATTGAAAAAAGTTGTTTTGCCAACATTTGGCTTTCCTACAATTCCTATTTGAACCATTTTATCAACTGAAGTAGTGTGTCGCTTCCTCCTCTTTCCCTTTCTTTTTCCTAGTTTTCTTTTCCTCTATTATATCGATGGCAAGTATCATGCTTATAGGTATTATTCTTATAATACCTTTCTTTGCTCCATGAGATTCATCCATTTTTATGCATATTCCTCCCTCATCTTTCGATATATACGAATAGCCGACAAAAGTTCCACTTGTCTGCATTATTTCTTTTTCTGAACCAACTGAATAGACAATATATTTTGAGCCAGGCACCAATTCAATTTCCCTCTCCTTCATTCTAAATACCTCCTTTCAATAAGTCTTTGTAGATGAGCTACAGTTTCAGCATAATTTTCCATTGCTACCTTAACATGTGCTTCAACGAAATTCCATGCTTTTACGAGGTTGCCATATCTAAGTTTATAAGTCTTTTTAATTTTTTTTCCTTCTCCTTCCTTTCCCTCTTCCAGTATATCCATGCCCTTTAATTTATTTAAATGCCTGTATACAGTTGCTTTTGTGGCGTTCAATTTAGCCATTAATTCTTCAATGGTCCATTCTTTTGTGGGATGCAACAAAAAACATTCAAAGAGTTTATATGCTATTGATTCCTCTCCCGCATTTTCCGACAAATATCCAATCTGTTTTAGAAATTCTACTGCAACTCTTTTATAATTATCTTCACCAGTGAGAGGGCTGCTTTTAACAACTCTGATCTCAAATTCCATATGAAATAATGTTGCAACAATTTATATTTTTATGCCATGAACAAGTAATAAAAGGAGATTAATAAAATAAAACAATGGGAAGAGATTATAAAATCTTTATGTATGATATTTCTTCACTCTCTACATAGTGACCTGCCATATCATATGTAATGATTTTGAGTTTATTGAACGATAGCGGGAATTCTCTTGGCAACTCTGCTTCATATGGGGCAACGTAGTCCCTCCAAAGCACTTCTCCGTTGAGAACAAATTCAACATAATATATGCCAGATGTGGCATCATTTGCATCCACACTTGCTGTCATTTTACCTATAATGAAAGTGTTTTTGAAAAGCGTTGGCATGATGCGGCGACCTGCTATATATATGTAACCCTGCTTTGGAGCCGTTATGCTCATGGTAGGAGCATCTTTATCTATTTTGATGGTGAAATTCTTTTCCTCCTCAACATTTCCTGCATTGTCGATGCTATAGAAGTAAATTACATGCTCTCCTTTCACTGAAAAGTTAATTGGCTCTGTATATTCTTCCCAGTCCCCATCATCAATCTTGTACATGGTGCGGTTTATTCCTGCAAGATTGTCTGTTGCATCAAATGAGATTATTGCATAATCTTTTATCCATTTATTCTGACCATATGTTGCATTGATTGTATAGTTTGTTACTGGAGGGGTTAAATCGATACCTATTGTTACATTTTTTTCCTTCTCCACATTTCCTGCATTATCAACGCTATAGAAATATACTTTATGGACTCCCTCGCCTGATACAGTGAAGTTTTCTTCATATTTTTCCCAGCTTCCATTGTCGATGCGATACATTGTGTAATTTACACCCGCAAGATTATCTGTTGCTTCAAGTGAAACAGTTACATTGCCATTGTACCATGCCTTTTCATTTTCTATAGTATAATTTGTTACGGGAGGTGTTATATCTACCATAACCTCTATGCTGTCATTACTGCTATCTCCATCATTATCCTCAACCGTGAGATTTACAACATATATGCCTTCTTCCTCATATGTATGGCTTACCGTCTCCCCATCTGCAGTATTTCCATCTCCAAACTCCCAGTGCCAAGCAACAATACTTCCATCCACATCATAACTCAAACTGCCATTGAACAGCACAGTAAGATTATTGGAAATTATATCTTCTCCAGCATCAGCAACAGGCGGAATATTTAATACTGTTATCACTTTCTCCACATAATCGGTTGCACCTGATGAAGAAATGATGACCAGTCTTACAGTATATGTGCCGTTGTCCTCATACACATGTATGGGGTTCTGTTCTGTACTGCTGCTGCCATCGCCAAAATACCATATCCATGCGATTATGTCTCCTGTAGAATTATCATAGAAATGGACTTCCTGCATATCTGTGGGTGTTTGTGGCTCCCAGTAAAAATCGGCATTAAGGCCGGCTGCATACACATTTATGAAAGCTAACAGCATAACCACCAGAAATACCGCTATTTTCCTCATACAAATCGCTTCTAAAATTTGTTTTGATTATTTATGTATTTCGATGCACCCTTTATTGATATAAAATTAAAGCGACGAGGTTTCGCTGCCATATTCCGAATAATTTAAATAATTTAAAATTTATCTAATTGATAAATACATAAAATGAAATGGAAAAATTTAGAGGCAATAATAAAAATTCTTCTCGTTGCTTTCCTCATTTCATTTTCTGTTTTTATTGCCTCGATTTATAGAGTTAGATTTCCAGAATACACTTTTTACCGCCATTTTTATTATCTTCCAGCAGTTCTATCCGCCTTCTGGTGGGGAAGAAAAGGATTGGTCGCCCCATTCATCATGATTTTTCTTTCCTTCTTTATAGATAGTACAAAAAATGCTGGAAAAGAAGAATTTCTCTCCCTTATAATCGAATCCTCTCTCCTTCTCATTGTTTCGATACTCGTTGCTTTCCTGAGCGAGGAAAAAACAAGGGCTTTAGAAAAAGAAAAGAAATTCAAGCTCGTGACCGCCCATTATTTCTTCAATCCAATTGCCATAGCAGAGGGTTTCCTTCACTTAGCAATGCAAAAAGCATCACCCGAAATAATGGAGCATCTTGAAGCCATCAATGTAGCTGTGAAAAGGATAAAAAAAGTTGTACAGAATGTTGTTGAGAAAGGAGAGATTAGAGAATAGTAGCTATACTAAATATACCCTCATGTTCCCATATACTGTTACATCCCCATTCCTTGCTTTTACCTCTACCTCATGCCATCCCTTTTCCATATTCCTGCTCAATTCATAAGGTAGCGAGGAATCCTCAAATATTTTCTCTCCGTCAATATAAAATTCAACTTTTCCATCAAAATTGCAATATACACTTATCTTTGCCCTTCCAACAAAAACATTTACAATAGCTGGAAGAACTTTGCGACCATTCACATATATGCCAGGGTGCCATATATTGGGCTGAGTAATAAATAGCATGCTTTCATCTACTGGCGGAAGATGCTCTTCGCTCAATCCAGCCGCCCATCCCACGCTCCGCCTCAAAATCCACCAGTTATAGCTCCAGTTCATGGGAGTTCCATTCACCCATCTATAAAGATAATCCTGGCGGAAAAGTGTATATTTATTTCTTCCCAGAAACTCCTCAACATGTCCTCCAATCACTGTTTTTTCTTCAGGATGGGGGCCGAAAAGAACAACTCTTCCATTTCCATATGTTGTGGCTATCGCCGCATAAAGCCCTTTCAAATCAGTTTTAACATCTCCAACTATTTTCCATTCTCCATTTATCTTTTTCCAAAAATGTATAGGGGCTTTTTCACTAATTTCTTCAGCGTAAAAAGCGATGGGGGTTATTTCCCCAAATAAATCATCGTTGCCATCGCCATCATACATACCTGGTCCGCCTTCATACCTTATAATGCGAGGATTATCAGGGCTTACTGCAATGATGGGATGTTCTGTTAATTCACATGCTATTGGAACTCCACCTTCCAGTCCAGCAGATTTGTAGAGATATTGCCATTCTTCATCCTGATCGTCATTTATATATACATTCGCAATTCCAAGCACTCCTGCATTTATAACATGGTCAAAAAATGTTTTCGGATGTTCATATCCCAGCGATGCCTCATTAGCTCCTCCGCATATGCCAACATAGCCTCCGCCGCTGGCAACGAATTTGCGAACATTTTCCTTCCATCGTTTGTTTATGCCGTGGAAATACTGGCGGGCGCTTGCTCCTATGACCAACACATCGTAATTGGCTGTGTTGAGAGGTTTTCTTCCCCCTCCTTCTGCCTCTTTCATGTTTATCTCTGATACATTAAACTGGTAGTAGATGCCATCCACCTTCCAGCCATATTTGAGAGAATATTCGAGGACTTTTATTGCCGGAACTATTGAAGGATATACAGCAACATTGATGTATATTTTTTCTTCCTTATGTAATTCTCGAGCTGAATAAAGGGGAAAGGAAAGAAGGAGAAGGGCAATTATAAGGATGCACCATCTCATTTTTTGCAGTTTTATCCAAAAATGAAACCCATCCCCTCGCTTGCCTTTTCCTCATCTGCAATAAATTTCTCATTTACTCTTTCCCTTTCCTCCCCTTCCAGTTTCTTCGCCCTCTCCCCTAAAATTTCCTCCGCCTTTTTTATTGCCTCCTCATCTCCTTCTATTTTCAAGAAAACACTATCGCCTTCTATTCCAAGAGATTTTGCATCCCTTGTCCATATACTCTGCCTACTCACCAGATCATCTTTCTTTATTTCTTCAACTACGCTCTCATTTTCTTTTTTAATTTCAAATATTGCATATGCCATAATGGGAAATGCTGCAATATTTAAATTGTTTTGGGGATACAATTGTATAGCCTCTTTTTTTCAATTTTATCCAGATGTTCCATTAACCCAGAATGTTACCTCGCCAAAACCCCAGCCGCCGATTTCAACAATTTGTTCTCCTGGAATAAGCCAATCTGGATCAATTAAACGCAATTGAGGATAAACAAATTTTCCGAATACATACCAGCCTGTTCCCCATATGGTGT
>JAGHBD010000148.1 GCA_021161135.1 Thermoplasmata archaeon | reverse complement strand
TTACAAAGCCATTTATGCAATAGTAAATGACCTTTTTGCACTTGATATCAAGCTGGCTGAAATAGAAAGGAGGTACGGGAATTACGGTTTTATACTTCCCTCCTCGACATATCATCGCTTTATTTCCGGCTTAGATGGCAACAAAATGTCAAGCAGCAGACCCCAATACGCTCTTTTCCTCTCCGACCCGCCGGAGGAGGCAAAAAAGAAGATATGGGCTACAAAAACTGGCGGGGCAGCGACGGCGGAGGAGCAGCGCAAACAGGGCGGAAAACCAGAGGAATGCATAATATATGAGCTTTTCACATACGGACTTATAAAGGAAGATAAGGAACTACAGGAGATTTATGAAGGATGCAGAGGAGGAAAAATATTGTGTGGGGAATGCAAAAAACTTGCTAATCAACTGATGGCAGAATTTTTAATAGAAATGAAGGAAAAAAGGGAGGATGCAAGGGGCGTCATTAAAGAATACATTTCATGATTTTTCCAACTCTATGTCGAGCACCCCATTACGGAATGTTTTCTTCACCTTTCTTTTAACTTTTACAGGCAACGTTATCTCCCTATATTCTTCGCCAGCAATTATCTGGAGAATATTATTTTTTATTTTCACTTTTATATATTTCTCATCAACATCGGATAGCTGAAGGGTTACATATATTTTCTTTTCATCTTCAAAAATATCAATATCCTCCTCATCAAAATTAATTTCTTCAAACTCTGGTTCGCCATCCTCATTTATCTTTAAGGAGAATCCTTTAGCAAATGGTTGCATATTAAAAGCGCTTTTAAAAGCCTCAGCAATTATTCTTTCCATTTCTCTTACAATCTTTTCAAACTCTTCTGCTTCCTTTTTCCTTCTTTTTTCATCATCAAATGCCATTTTTTAAAAAATGAAATGGACGTATTAAAACATTTTGGAATTGTACTCACTTTATAAAAAACCTAAAAAATATTAGAAAAGAAAAGGGGAAAGAGGTTTTACTTCCTTCTTCTGTATATCAGGGCTATCAGGGCCATTGCAATGGCTATGCCAACAAATTCAAAGCCAGGTGTCTCAGCGCCCTTCTTTACTTCAACAGTTTTCTCTGCTGGGTAATAACCTTCCTTTTCAGCTGTAATCTTTATTGGACCCTCTTTTGTTGGTTTGTATTTGATTTCACCATTTGCATCCGTTGTGCCAATTGTTGTTCCATTTACTTTTACTGTTGCGCCCTCAACTGGCTTGCCGCCGCGGGTTGTTACTAATATTGTTACCTCATTGTCTTTCTCTATCTCAGATGCCATCACTATCTTTAGACCTACCCATATGCTTATTTCTCCTGCCTCCTCGCCCTCAACAAGTACCTTTATCTTTCCTGTCTGGAGAGGCACTATTCCAAATATGAGTTTGCCATTGCTGTCGGTCTTGCCCACCTCAACAGGATCTGCTCTTGTTGGTGTAATTATTTCTACCGTCAGCCCTTCGATTCCATTTCCTGTAAGTGGGTGCTTAACAACTATCGTTATTAAATTCTCCACTGCCAAAAATGCAACTTTCTCTTTTGGTTCAACTATTTCTACTGTTGGTGTTGTTATCTCCAAGCTTCCATCTGCATCAGCATATGTACTTCCTTCTGTAGCTGACATGAATTCAAATGTTAGCGTACCTGTGGCAATGGCAGATACATTTTCCAGTGTGCCTGTTCCATTTGTTATATCAAGTTCATATGTAGCGTTTTCTACATACGCCTCATAACTTGCAACTTCTTGCAATCCATGAATGAGGAGTTTGCCAGTAACTGGCTCTCCATTCCATGTCACCGTAAATTCAAGAGTTACATTAATATCCACATTCTTTACGAGCAAGCTCGGCTCAACACTTACGCTTGCCTTTGAGACTGTGAAGCTTGGTTCATTTTCCATGTTATCGTGTTTCTTATCCTGTGTTCTTACATACACATAATATGTACCAGGCTCTGTTTCAATGAAATTGAATGTATCATTGGCTTTGTTTCCAACATATACTGGTGTTGGTAGTTCGAGTGTTCCTTCATGGAGTTTCTGCAGCTCTGTTTCATTCAGTATATAATATTCAAATGTTTCCGTGTATGGGACACCATTTCTTGTAATATTAACCGTGAATTTAGTCAATTCTCCAGCAAGGACAGCATCTGGAGACAGACTTACATTCAGATCGTGGGCTGGATTTGATATTATGCGAGCATATGCATATGTTTCACCTGGTGCTCTGAATTTAACGGCAACAACAATATTTATTGCTGCTCTATCAGCTGTGAAGTTTTCGAAAGTAAATACGCCAGTAGCACTATATTCGTTCGTCTTTTCAGTTATAAGACTCCATCCTGTACCCTCATAGTATGCAGGATCTTCATAATAGAGTTGAATTGCATCAACAAGGGTTACTGGGTTCTGGTCTTTTGTTTTTACAGTCACATTCACTGTATATGTATTATCTACAACAATGACTGTTGGTTCAACAGTTATGTAGCCGCCTTCAACGACATCAATGACTTCTCCTGCCTCGCCTTTGTCTGGCCATGTTACATTTATGTAAATCTTTCCATTTCCTATCGTTGGAAATACTGTAATGTTCCATATACCATCCTTCCAGTATTCGTATGCAGCTTTTGGTGGGGAATATAGTACATCTCCTTCAACTTTTATTCTTTCTGTAACATTCTCATTATTTTCTCCTATTCCAAGAGCTTCTGGAGTGCCGTATGTGGTCATATTCTCGCCAAATATCTGGACTTGTATAATCTGTGTGTTATTGGCGAGGTCCATTACATTAATCTTCTTATCCACTGGGCTCTTTATCTTGAGATTTACTGGTGGAGCTGCTTCAACAGTATATGAAGCTTCTCCAACATATTCCCAGCTTCCATCTCCTGTTATGTCAACGCTTACATTTATTACATAATCTCCTGCCTCCCACATGCCTGATGTGAGGTTAAGGAATTTGCCAGAGATTGCAAAATTGATTGGGCCACCATGTTCTGTGGGTGTATACCATGCATATAGCTCGTCTCCCTTATAGATTGAGATATTGTAATTATTTGTCAGTAAAGCCAAGCCATCTGCTGGATCAGTAATTTCAAACTGCACTGTTCCAATATCAAATCCACCAACAGCATTATTGCTCACAAGAGTTATATTTGGTTCAATTGGATTTATCATAACCACATCATATCCAAATGCATCTGGATATGTTTCATTGCCAATAAATGCAGTTATGTTATATTCCCCTGCTCCATCTTCAGTTGGAGAGAGATACAATGTGAAGAGGAAATTACCGCTTGCATCAACATCTTTTATTTCCTCGCTCCCATCTGGCTTTATAAGTTTAACTTTGGCTTGTGTTGCTGCCTCACCATTGAGAGTTACGGTACCCTGTATATCTACATATTTATTCTTCTGGAAATCTGTTTCATCTGGTGTGGCATTTACGTCAAGGCTAAGAGGATGCACCACTATTTTTGCTGCATTTGCATTGCCATCAAATAAATCAACAACCCACCAGTCGCCACTAACATCAAAATGAACATTGAGCCATCTTATTATCGCTCTGGTTTCTGGTCCCATTCTAGGCGTATCTTCACGAGGCGCATATAAGCTCACTTCTCCCTGGCTATTATTCACCCATACAGTTGCCGTCTCATTCCAGTTTATTTCTGTAGGTATGACAGCCAGATTTGAAGAAGTGTTTGCAATATTAACTGTGAAATTCTTTACTTCTTCCTCAACACCCCATACATCTATGGAATAATATTCCACAAGGTGGCTGCCTGGCTCACTTATTACAAATGGCTCCGTATATGCATTCCAGTCTCCACCATCTACCCTGTATTTTGTTTCCTTCACTCCCGTATCATCTGTTGCATTTAAAGTGACGGTAACATTTGTTACATACCAGTCCCAGGGCATTTGTTCTTCCGCTATACTATATGTTGTTTCTGGTGGAGTCATTGCCTCGTTGGGCATGCCAGGTGTGCCGCCCTCTGGCCCCACATGCCAAACATCATCCTCACCAAGCTCAATGGAATGACCATCTGGTGCCCATGTAGGATCATACGAGACATTCAATACCTCTTCACCTATCGCATTATAGATATAAATTGTTTCATTATCGTTATTATTCAATTCTGAACCGTTAACTACCATATAACTATAAGGTCCGAGTATGACATCAAGTGTTGCAAATGTATTATTTGCTGCATCTTTGATTGTCCATCCTGTGAGATTAAGTTCTGTATCTCCCATGTTATACAGCTCTATCCATTCTCTGCCAGCATCATCGCCAGCTGGATTGTACATTATTTCAGTTATAACCAATGGTGTTGTATCCATTAAGGCAGCTTCAGCCTTTTCGTTACTCATTGGTAATACGGCGAATGCGCTTGCCATTATTACAGCAGCGATTACCAAACTCCCTACCCTTTTAACTAACCTTTTCCCATACATTTTATTCCCCCTTTAAATTTGCCATCTAAAATGCTTACCCTTTTTTAACCTTTTCTTTTTTATTCGCTCCATTTTAGGACATGTTAGAATTTCCTTCCTTTTTATAAATATTTTGCTTTTTTCCAAGATATGGATACTTTTTCTCATTCTGTTGGATTTTGTTCATTATGGCTGCCTCAACGTCGCTTCCAAGATAATGGAAAAATAGGAGGCAGTATATCATAACATCTGCAAGCTCCTCTTCTACCTCCTTTCTTTTTTCATTGTTTTTTCTTAAATCAGGGAAGCTCTCCTCGTTCCACTGAAAATGCTCCATAAGTTCCGCTGCCTCAATAGATATTGACATGGCAAGGTTTTTTGGAGTATGATATTTTTCCCATTCTCTTTCCTTAACGAATTTTTTGAGCCTGCGTATAATTTCTTCCATATACAGAAAAGTTTTACTATAAAAATTTCTTATTATAGTGATGCTTGAAAAAATTGTGAGAGAAGATTTTAAAAAGGTTGATAAAAATGATAGGGTGAGTAAAGTATTCGGTTATCTTTATGGAGAAGCACCTTTTCCGATTGTATTTGATGGAAAAAAGCCATGGGGGGTAATCGACGAAAGAAGGCTTATAAAAAGCAAGTTGTCTGGAGATGAGAAAGTAAAGGATTTTGTGGTAGGCGTGCCAAAGCTTGATGCAACATATTCATTGATAAAAGCCAGAGATAGAATGAAAAAAAGTGGAGCGGATGTTATTATTGTAACAAAGGAGGGAGAGATTCTTGGATATGTGACAGCCATAGATATTGCTAAAGAGAGTGGCATAGATAAAAAAGCAGAGGATTTGATGAGAGAAGTTGAGCCAATAAACGAGGAAGATGAAATTGGAGATGCCATAAATCTGATGAGAAAAAGGAACGAGCGGATACTCCCTGTACTTTCAAATAAAAAATTCGCTGGCATTATAGGCGTGAGAAATATTCTCAAGTTACTTACAACACATGAAAAAGTTACAGATTATTATCAGGAAAAAACTTCTCTGCTTGAAGCACCTGTGAAAGGATATATGGAAGTGAGTGTAAAAGTTTGTTCTCCGCTCGAAGATGGTGAAAAAGTGGCGGATTTGATAGAGGAGGAGGGTTTTGCAGTTGTGTGCAAGGGAAAAGAATACATGGGAATAATAGAGCCAGCTGATCTCCTTAAATAATCATCCATACATTATATCGTTTCCTTCCTCCTTTTCCTCTTTCTCTGCCTTCATCTTTTTCTTCTTTATGAACTTATACTGTCTCCTTCTTCCTACAAAAAGAAAGTCGAATCGTAGGAGGCGGATATAAATTTTATCTGGAAGATATTCTAGCTCAACAATATTTCTTGCCTGCATTTTCAGGAGTTCCGTCTTTAATCTATTTTGTGAAACACCCAGCTTTCTACTGAGTTGCTGAAGAGTTATTGGATAATGCTGTTGAAGAGTTCTTATTATTCTTTCCTCAAGTGTGCCTTTTTTAATCTCAATCATCTTTATACCTGTATTCTATATTGCATGCCCCTTCTATACTAACCATACAAGGTCCAACTGGATTGGATGGCTTACATACTTTTGCAAAAAGTGGGCATTCCTGCGGATAAATTAAACCTCGCAACACCTCCCCGCATCTGCATCCCTTTGGCTCTGGCGCCTCCTCTATGGTCTCGAGGATGTCCTCATATTTTTTCTCTGCATCATACTCTTCATATTTTTCCCTTATGAGCATTTTTGATTGAGGTATGTTAGGGAATCCACGCCATTTTGCATCTCCTGGACGAAAAACTTTTTGAAGCACTTCTTTCGCCTTCAAATTTCCTTCTGGTTTCACAACCCGAATATATTCATTTTCTACTTCATGTCTTCCTTCTTCAATTTGCTTGGCAATCATATATACAGCCATTAAAATATCGAGAGGTTCAAAGCCGGCGATAACTTGCGGAATTTTGTATTTGGCAGAGATTGGCTTATATGGCTCAACACCTATTATTGTAGATACATGTCCAGGACATATTATTCCATCTATTTTTATTTCGCCCATACCAAGAAGAGCATCGAGGGCTGGAGGAATATAGCGATGAAAACTGAGGACAGAGAAATTATGGGGCGTGTTGAGCAAGGTGACGGCTGTGGAAGGAGCGGTGGTTTCGAAACCCACCCCTAGAAAAACAACTTCCTTCTTTTCCGCCAATTTAACAGCATCGTCTATGCTATAAACAACCCTCACATCGCCTCCCTCCGCCCTTATCTGCTGCAAACTCGTGCCAGCCGCAGGGACACGGAGCATGTCGCCAAAAGTTGCTATAGTAACACCATTTCTCGCAAGTTCTATCGCTTTTTGTATTTCAAGCGTTGTTGTAACACATACGGGGCAACCTGGCCCTTGAATAACCTCGATGCCAATATTCCTTAACAAAACATCAAGGCCATGCCTTACTATCGTATCCTGATGGGTGCCGCATACATGCATTATCTTTAATTTAAGCCCAATTGCCTTTATTTTTTTGATTATTTCGTCTGCAATATTTTTATCCCTCAACTGCAACATTTTCCTCAATCTCCATTTCAACGCTTTTTATGAGGCATTCTCTTCCTCTAACTATCTCGACTTCCTTTCCGCATCTGGGACATTTAAGAATGGGAAACATGAGATGAAATTCTTCCTTAAGTCCATATTCTATGCCCCCCTGATAACCACATTCACATTTCACCTCTGCCTTTATTTTTTCTATTACAAGCTCAGCATTTTCCATTATGGTATCCTCTTTTAATATATCAAAGGCGAATTTCAGTTGCTCTTCTCCAAGAAATGTTAATTCTCCTATTTGTAAAATAACCTTGCTCACTTCCTTAGCCTTATATCTTCTTGCCTCTTCAATAATTGTATGAACAATTTGCTGCATGGTCGAAAATTCATGCATTTTCTGCCATCTCCTGAAAGATGCGCAGAGTTTCTTCAGCATCTTCCTTACTCAATACCTGTATTGCAAAACCGGCGTGCACAATAACATAATCCCCTTCATTAACATCTACGAGCGAGATATCCGCTTCCCTCCTTATGCCGCCATAATCAACAACCGCTTTGTTGCCTCTTTTTTCAATAACTTTTCCTGGCACAGCAAGACACATGAAAGGAAAGATATCACCATGATATAAATGCTTTGCCTATTCCACCTTCATTATTCTCTTCTCTTTATATCCAACAACAACATCAATGTAGCCACGCAACATCTCATTTACGTCCTCATCACCAGTATCCACTTTCAAACTTCTGAGTGCATTTAATTTACTTTTTGTGGCAACAACCACAATATTTTCTTTTCCCACCTTTTTTATAACTTCGCTACTTATCGGCTGATTTCCTCTACCAAATATAAAACCCTGCCCGCCAAGTGGGCTCACGATAATTTTTGTTTTCCTCCCAATTGAGTTTATTATCTCCCTCTCTCCCGCATCTCTACAGAGTAATTTTTTGCCTTTGACAACATCTATGCCAAGAAAACTTCCATTTATGCCCATTGCCTTTTTAATTTCCCATGTAGTGCTTCCTCCTCCTATGATGTACACCGCCTCATCATCCATTTCCTCAACAATCCACTGGGCAATTTCTTTCTTACCATTTCCCGCCACAATATCCTTCCCACCCTGCAATCTTTCATGAACAGGTGTGAGTGCATACCCTTTAAATTTCACCTTAAACTCTCCTTTCCGAAATGCCTCCTCATCTATATCCATCACTTCTCTCTCCTCCACCTCCAGCTCCTCCAGCCTGTCAACAATTTCGGCAGCATCTCTAGGCGTATATGCAAAAACAGCAGAATACATCTTCACCCCAGCAGGCACACCCAGCATAGGCAAGGTGGCATCGACGGCATCAAGCAAATCGCAGGCGGTGCCGTCGCCGCCCACAAAAACTATAATATCCACAAACTCTCTCATGATTTTTGCGGCTTTTTTTGTATCTTCTGCTGTTGTGATATCTGGAGTTTCATATACAATCTCTGCCTCAATACCCACTTTTTTGAATGCATTTTCTCCCATGCTTCCCGAGCATGTATAAAATTCTCTCTTTTTCCTCAAATTTTTCAAAAATTCTTCCGCCCTTTTTGGAGCAACTGGCTGGGCACCTCTTTTTATTGCCTCATGTAAAACTCCATCTGTACCTTTAAGTCCTACCTTGCCCCCCATTCCTGCTATTGGATTTAAAATAAAACCAACCTTTTTCATTTAATTGATTCGAGTCTTTCCTGCACAATTTTTTGTGCTTTAAATAAAGCCTGCTTCAAATTATCCATTTTTTCTTTCGCCGACGGGGGCATTTCCTTTATTTCTTCTTCAATCTGCTCCAAGTAACCGCGGCATGCAATAATGGTATTCAGCAAATCATATGAGATCTCTTTTAAAGGCTTAACCTCAATATCTCCTGCTCTTTCTTTTATAAGCTGGGTTTCCGGCTCTCTTTTCCTGTTACTCACCCTCTCATATAATTCAAGATAAAGCTGCAGTGCCTTCACAAGTTCATTTCCAAGAACAGTGTGTTTTTTGCCATATTTTTCCTCCACAAACTCCTTAAATTTACGCCACACCTCCTCTTGCTTTGAATCTATCCTTACCCCAATTGGCTTACTCATAATATCATTTTGCTAACAATTTGTTGATAAACGCTTTTCCAAATATAAATTTTACTGATGTTGATTTTGTATCAACCAGAAATGTATTCGGGTATTGAAGCAACGATGCTGATAAAGATTTTTATTGCTTTATTAATTTACATCTAATGAAAAAGCTTTTGGCGCTACTTATCCTTCTCATCATTTTTCCAGTTAATGCATATCAGCAACATAGCCATAAATGGTTGGATGAATATGACGGATATCATAACTGCATAAGAGAGTGGTGGAATATCGACGCCTTCATACAGGCGGAAAAAAATTACAGCATAACAGCATCTTTTGAATATGAAAAGGAAACGCCAGCTGCCAATCTCTTTTTCACCGTATTTGACTGGGACGAAAAGAAAGCTTATGACTGTGGTTCATATGGTGATGACATATCCACCATTCATTGCTCTGGAAAATATGAGGCAAACATATCATACGGAAAATCATGGCTCAGAGGAGCATACCCTCGCTATAAAGTGCATTTCGAAAACAAAGGCATCATCGTGGATATGGAGATTCATGCGGAGGCAAGGGCAGTATTCGTTGCAGAAGGCGAGGGAGGCATATTGCCAATGGGTCTTGGATATTACAGATATATGTTCATTCCAAAGTGCAGAGCAACGGGATGGATATTTATTGATGGCAAACTACAGGAATTCACAGGTGTAGCATATTATGAGCATGTATGGGGTAACTGGAGCTATCATACTCCATTAAAAGGCTGCACAATAAAACCTTACATTTCTCTTGCAAAATGGTGGTGTGAAAATAAAAATATATCATTTCATAATATTTCTTTTTCATCAAACAATCCCTTTGGCTATGAC
>JAGHBD010000175.1 GCA_021161135.1 Thermoplasmata archaeon | reverse complement strand
TATCCTAGGATATCCTCATGAGTATAGAGGGAAGGAGCCATTTAGTGAGAGAGAAACAAAGGCCGTAAAAGCATTTATCGAGAATAGAAGCATTATTATTGCCATAGATTTCCATACTGGAGCAGAAGAAGTCATCTTTTATCCTTTTGGATATACCAATGAGAAGCAACCGGAAGATATCAAAACATTTCTTTCCATTGCCCAAAATATCTCTTCTATAAATAGATACAAATACATGGAGGCAGGAGAAGGTGTAATAGGTATGGCTATTGACTGGATGTATGAAAAACATAGGATATATGCCATGATTATAGAACTTTGTGGAAGCGTAGCACCTACAGATGAAAATACTATAAGAGAAATTTTCAGTACCAATTTACCAGTACTCTATTATCTTATAGAAAGGGTTATAGAATGGTATCATTCGCCAACAAAACATAAATAATCGAAAATTTTAATTATATTCGAGGCAGAGGTGATAGAATGAGACAAAATTTTTTTGCAACAACAGATGCTGCACCATTTTTCGAGAATTTTCCATGTGGATTGATGATTTTATCAGGTTATGAGGTAATGAAAGTTAACCCGGTAGCATTGAAAATAATGGGATTGGAGGAAGAGGAAGTAGTCGGTAAGAATATATATGAATGGATAGATGAAAATGGAAAAAAGATTATGGATAGGCTTTTAGAGGGTGAAAGAAAAGATGCAGTTATTTCTCTCAAAATAAAAAACAAAATCTTCATTGCCAAATGTTTCTCAGATGCGGGAAGCATTCTTATTGTATTCGATGAAATGGAAGAAATTGAGAAGGAGAGGAAAAAGAGACAAGAGATGATCCATACACTCAAAGAAAAATTGAAAGAGTTGAAATGTCTGCATGCAATAGAAGCAATATTTCGGAACAATTTGAGTACTGAAGAAATGATGAAAAAAATTGCAGCTACTGTACCAAGGATTCTTCAGCATCCTGAACTTGCTGCCTGCGTTATAAAATTGAAAGGAAAAATCTATTCTCATCCCGATGATGCAGAGATGGTGGAAAAAATATCAGAGGAAATATTCGTAGATGGAAGGATTGAGGGAAATATTGAAGTTGGGTATGTAAAGCAGATTCCCCCAGAGAATGGGGAAATATTTCTTAAAGAGGAAAAAGAAGCTCTTCGCCACATTGCTGCGAGAATAGCCAGTATTGTAGAATATATGGAAGCAAAGGAAGAACTGCAAAAAAGTAAAGAATATTTCCAAAAATTGGTGGAAGAAAGTACAGATATAATTATGGTTGTAGATAAAAACACGAATGTGGAGTATATTTCGCCTTCGATAAAAAATATTCTTGGATATTCTCCTGAGGAGGTTGTCGGTAGAAGTGCACTGGAATTTATTCATCCAGATGATTTTCAGGTGGCGATAGAGAAATTTGGAGAGATTCTTTTAAATCCGGAGAAAGTCATAATGGCTGCTTTTCGTGTGAAACACAAAAAAGATGGCTGGAGAGTTGTTGAAGCGAAGGGGAGAAATTTATTGAATAATCCAGTTGTGGAGGGCGTAATTGTTAACTTTCATGATATAACGGAACTTAAAAAAAGTGAGGAGAAAGTGCGTCTCCTCCTTAATGCGACGAATGACCTTATTATTCTTGTGAAGGAAGATGGCACTATTGTTGATTTAAATGAGGCAATGGCGAAACATTTTGGTAAAAAAAGGGAAGAGTTAATAGGAGATAATCTTAAAAATTATCTGCCAGATAATCTTTATAAAAGGAGATTTAGAAAAGCGATTGAGGTGAAGCGTGATAAAAAACCGGTATGTTTCATTGACACCAGAAATGGAAGATGGTTTGAGAGCAGATTTTATCCTATCCTCGATGAGAACGGCAATGTAATACAAATTGCAGCATTTATAAGAGAAATAACGGAAGAGAGGAAAAGAGAGGAGGAAATTAAAGAAAAAGAGAGACAACTCAGAAGTTTAATAGATGCAACACATGACCTCGTTATTCTACTCAAGCCAGATGGCACCATTGTTGATTTAAATGAAGCAATGGCTAAGGCAATGTTTGGCAAGAAAAGAGAAGATTTCATAGGGAAAAATATATGGGATTATAGAGATGTTGTTCCTGAAGATGTTTTTAATAAAAAAGTTGAGATGGCTCTCGAAGCAATTAGAACAAAAAAACCTGTAAAATTTATTGATCATCCAAGGAAATGGTATGATAATAGATATTATCCAATTATAGATGAAAACGGTAATGTAAGCATGATTGCAATGTTCTCGAGAGATATAACAGAGATTAAAGAAATGGAAGAAAGATTCAGACAGGTAGCAGAAAATGCAAATGAGTGGATATGGGAAGTTGATAGAGAAGGCGTATATACATATTCAAGTCCAGCAGTTGAAAAAATACTTGGATATAAACCGGAGGAACTTATTGGTAAAAAGCGATTTTACGAGTTATTCCATCCAGATGAAAGAGAAAAATTGAAAGAGAAAGCAATGAAAATCTTTGAAGAAAGAAAAGCATTCAAGGGATTTATAAACAAAAATATTGCCAAGAACGGAGAAGAAAGATGGCTTGTAACAAGTGGAATCCCTGTTTTTGATGTAAATGGAAACTGGATTGGCTACAGGGGAATGGATTTGGATGTAACGGAGTTAAAAAAGGCACAGGAGGAGATAAAAAGACTGAACAGATTTTTGGATAGCATTATAGAAAATGCAAATATCTGGATAAATGTTCTGGATACAAAAGGCAATGTTATTATATGGAATAAAGCAGCTGAGAATATAAGTGGGTATAATAAAGACGAGGTAATAGGAAACGCCAGAATATGGGGGTGGTTATACCCAGATGAGGAATATAGGAAAAGAATCTTCGGCAAAGCTATGGATATAATAGAGAAAGGTGAGGTGGTTGAAAATTTTGAAACGGAGATAACAACAAAAGATGGTGAGAGAAAAATAATATCATGGCATTCAAAAAGGCTGGTTGATGAAAATGGTGAGGTTATAGGATCCGTTGCTATTGGTAGAGACATTACAAAACAAAAAGAGGCGGAAAAGCTTGCCAAAACCCTTATGAATGCAACGCATGATCTCATGCTTCTGGCAAAAACAGATGGCACAATCCTTGATTTAAATGAGGCAATGGCGAATTCTCTTGGCAAAAAGAGAGAAGAGCTTATAGGAACCAATATAAAAGAGATTCTCCCCCCAGATATATATGAAAGAAGAACTGCAAAAGTAAGGGAGGTGGAAAAGACGAAAAAAGAAGCCCGCTTCACTGACACCAGAAATGGAAGATGGTTTGATAACTGCTTTTATCCTGTTTTTGACGAACATGGCAATGTCAGGTATATTGCTGTGTTTTCCCGAGATATAACTGAGGAAAGAGAGATGGAAGAGAAATTGCAACAACATCGAAGACTGACGGCGCTTGGGCGGCTGGCGGCGGTGGTGGCTCACGAGCTCAATACGCCACTTGCCAATATATCTGTCACTGCCGATTATTTAATGGAGAAGGTGAGGGGGTGCAGAGACGAGGTAGAGGTAATAAAGAGAGAAGTGGAAAATGCAGCTGGTATAATAAAAAGCATACTCAATTTTTCAAGAATGAAGATAACAGAAAAGAAGGAAGTAAATCTCCGCAAACTCATCGATAGAGTTATAGAAAACATTCGTCGCATTTATGATACAGAGGATACCATATTCCAGAACAGGATGGATGAATATGTGGTGTATGGCAATGAAGAGCGTCTTTTTGAATGCTTTATGAATATAGTTAAAAATGCAGTGATGGCAAAAGACAGTAAAAAGAAAGTACATTATGTTATCGTAGATGCTATCGAAAAAAATGGCATGGTAGAGATAATAGTGAAGGATAACGGAGTAGGAATGGATGAGGAAGTGCGAAAAGAAGCAATAAAGCCGTTTTTCACGACCCGCAGAATGGGCGAAGGCGCCGGCTTAGGTCTTTTCATTGCCAGCTGGGTGGCTGAAGAGCATGGCGGAAAAATAGAGATAAAGAGTAAGAGAGGAGAGGGCACAGAGGTGAGAGTTAAAATAAGGGTGAAATAATGAGGGTACTCGTTGTGGATGATAATACAACCTTCCTCATGCAGATGAAAAAGTTCCTGTTGTTAAAAGGCTTCGAAGTAGATACTTCCGCGAGAGGAAAGGAGGCGGTGGAAAAGTTGCAGAGGAAGAGATACGATGTTGTTCTCCTCGATTTAAAAATGCCAGATATCTCTGGACTGGAGGTTATTAAGGAAGTAAAAAAGAAGGGAGTAAAAACAAACTTTATTGTTGTGACAGGATATGGTGAGGTAGAAAGCGCAGTAGAAGCAATGAAGTTAGGGGCAGTCGATTATATACAAAAACCCTTTGATGGAGAGAATATTGTCAAGATTATTGAGAGGGCAGGAAAAAGAAAATCTCTTCCCTCCCCAGAATATCATGCATTTGGTATGGGAAAAGTGGTGATTGCTTCCTATGAACCAAAAGAAAATATTGAAAAGGAACTTGATTTAATTGCTGACGAATATATTGATTTAAAAAAAGATCACGAATTATCACGCATTATAGATAAAATAGATGCAGATTCCACCCTTATAATTTCAGGCATTTCCTTTTTACTCAAAATGCTTGGAGAGGGGAAGGTTAAAAGAGAAATGAGAAAACTCCTACAAGAGATAGAAAAAAGAGAGGCAAATGTTGTAATCATTTGTGGAATGGAGGAAGAGAAAAAATTGCTTGATGAATTGTGTGCTGAAGAAGATACAGGCATAGAGGAAATGTTGGAAATATGCAAAAGCCCTATAAGAAGAAAATTACTCCATTTACTTCGAATGCATGGTACACTTGGCTACAGTGAGATAATGAAGGAGATAGATGTGGAATATTCATCAAAGCTTGCATTTCATTTAAAGAAGTTATGTAATCTTAAGCTGGTTGAAAAAACGAAAGATGGTTATGTTTTAACACCGCATGGGCAGCATTTGGCAAATATTCTTGATGCATTTATAATGAAAAAGAAAAGAATAATTTATTTTTGTAAATTTTGATTGACAAAAATTAAAAATTGGGCAAAATGGGTTAGCATGTTTCTACAAATTCATTAAAAATCATGACATAATTTTTCTCAGATGCCGAGAAGGAGGGAGACAAAATTGGCAACAGAAATTAAGGTTTGTGCTAATTGTAATGAATGGGAAAAGGACCCAATGCCTTATAATGGAATTTATTTCGGAAAATGCAAAGTGGACGGTAAAATAAAATATGAATTCCATAGATGCGATTTCTGTGAAGAATTATTAATGTACTGATGCGCAAATAAATCTCGAGCCTCGATATCTATTCCATTATAAAAACAGCTGCAGCTATTACAGTTGTCCATACTCCTTCCTTTCCTCTTGCAGCCTGTGTTACACTCGTTGTTTTAACTATTTTGCCACTCATTTCAAACACCTGCTTTTTCTCATCCCAGGCTTTGTCAGCATCGAATTCTATGCCGAGTGTTGTTGCAAGCATTGTTGCAGCTAAATCTTCAGCATAATCTCCCGCCTTCTTTGCAGATTCTCCGAAGCTATGGTATTCAGAAAGATAACCATAAAAACTCCTGTCTTTCGGCAGCGCAAGCCCAACAGAGGCGGCGATGAGGCGATTAGCTTCATTGGTTGCATTCTGAGCAAGAACAACAAATGTTATCTGGCCCGGCTTCAGCAACTTTATTCCTTCTTCAGCAGAAATTATCTCGCAATTTGGAGGTACAATACTTGATACACTCACCAGATTGCAATGCTGTATGCCCGCATCTCTCAATGCCAGTTCAAATGACTGAAGCTTGTCTTTGTGGCGCCCCATGCCTTTCGTGAGGAAAAGTTTTGTTGGAACGAGAGTCATGATTGGAATAAAGGCAATGGATATTAAATCTTGCCCATAAAAATTTTAAATCCAGCAAATTTACACTATGATAGCCCCGTGGTGTAGTGGTCAAGCATGTGAGGCTCTGGACCTCACGACCCAGGTTCGAATCCTGGCGGGGCTATAACTCGCCTTATCATATTTTTTGAACAGCAACCCCCCGATTTTTGAGTTTGCTTTTTTCTTCCTGTATTTTATAGGATCCTGAATATTTGGGTTTTCCACAGCTTTATGAAG
>JAGHBD010000103.1 GCA_021161135.1 Thermoplasmata archaeon | reverse complement strand
GGATAAGAAAATTTTGGAACGCTTTCCACGGGAAATATTCCGTAGAAAGCATGCAAAATTGGATAGAGGCGTTTGCTGGATTTAGAAATTTCTACAAAAATTTGGAGGTGTTAAGTTGATGGTCTCATAAAGTTAAAGAAAATCTATTTAACTTCCTGAAAAATTTATTATTGGCCTTTGGTTGTTTGTCCCCTCCCATAAAATTGGGACAAACCCAAGGGCTTATTTCTTTCTATTTTTACTTGCGGAGATACTAAATTTTACCATAAAATTTAATACACTTTCTTCATATAGCAGAGATGCGAGACATGCTTGATTATATTGGGGTTCAAAGTATTGACGAACTTTTTGAAGATTTGCCTGAGGAAATTAGAATTGAGGGGTTAAATCTTCCAAGAGGAAAAAGTGAAATGGAAGTGGAAATGGAAGTCAGAGAAATGCTGGAGAAAAACAAATCCTTTTTTGATATGCCCTCTTTTCTTCCAATAATAAAACCCCATTATATTCCTCCTGCAGTGTTTGAAATTGTTGGCAGGCAGGAATTTTACACATCCTATACTCCATATCAGCCAGAGGCATCGCAGGGCATGCTTCAGGCAATGTTTGAATACCAATCCGTTGTTGCTGAACTAACTGGAATGGATATTGCCAACGTCTCAATGTATGACTCCGCCACCGCTCTGGGCGAGGCGGCACTGATGGCATACAGAATAAAGAGGAGGAAGAGAATAGTGGTGCCAAAAAACATTTTCTGGCATAAAAAGAGTGTGCTAAGAAACTATGTGAAGGGAGCAGGGATGGAAGTTGTGGAAGTTGATTACAGCGAGAAAGGAAGAATGAAGCTTGATTTTGAAATGGAGGATGTAGCTGCTGTTTATATCGAAAATCCAAACTTTTTCGGGTTAATAGAAGATAGATATGATGAAATACTTGAGATGAAAGAAAGGCTTGATGCACTGCTAATAGTGGGTGTGGATGCTTTAAGTCTTGCAATTTTCAATCCCCCCTCTTCATATAATGCAGATATAGTTATAGGTGATGGATATTTTGGCAATCCTCTAAATTTTGGTGGTCCTCTGCTCGGTATATTTGCATGCAGGAAGGAATATGTGCGCCAGATGCCAGGCAAAATAGTTGGAGCAACCATCGATAGCCAGGGCAAAAGAGCATTCTGCATGACTCTGCAGACGAGAGAGCAGCATATAAGGCGGGGAAAGGCAACAAGCAATATATGCTCAAATCAAGCGTTGTGTTGCATTGCCTTTCTTGCCTATGTTTCACTTTTAGGAAGAAATGGTTTAAGGAGGGTGGCTAAGAAAAGCATGGATAACGCGCACTATATGGCGATGAAATTGCAAAAAATTGGCTTTAAAATGCCATTCGATGATAAATTCTTCAATGAATTTGTTGTTTCTGGCAGAATAAGTGGCAATGAACTCAATAAAAAATTGTTGCTAAAAGGAATTCATGGTGGGCTGCCAATCGATGAGTTTGTCAGCAATGGCATTCTCTTTGGTGTTACAGAGATGCATACGAAGGAAATGATTGATAAGGCGGTTGAGAAAATAAAGGAGGCGATTGAGGAATGATGGCAAAGTATGATGAACCGCTGCTTAATGAAATCGAGGAAGAGGAGGAGAAAGAATTTCTTGAAGGAATCGAAAGAAAGGAACTTAACATACCGAATTTGAGTGAGAGAGAGGTAATGAGACACTTTATTCATCTAAGCCAGATGAATTATGGTATTGATACTGGCTTTTATCCTCTTGGCTCATGCACCATGAAGTATAATATGAAATTGCTTGAGAAGGTTGCAAGGAATGATAAATTAAATTTTGTGCATCCATTGCAGGATGAGACAACGATACAAGGATGCCTTGAGATAATGTACAAACTGGAAAAAATGCTTTGTGAGATAACTGGAATGGATGCCTTCTCGCTACAACCCTGTGCAGGGGCTCATGGAGAATTTACAGGCATGCTAATTACGAGGGCTTACTTTGAAAAGAAGGGAGAAGGAGATATAAGAAAGGAAGTGATTGTGCCAGATTCTGCCCATGGAACAAACCCTGCTTCAGCCAAAATGGCTGGTTTTGAGGTTGTTGAAATAGCATCCAAGGAAGGAAGAGTTGATATTGATGCCCTTCGCCATGCTCTCAGCGAAGAAACCGCCGCGTTTATGCTCACAAATCCAAATACGCTTGGCATATTCGAAAAAGATATTCTAGAAATAGCGAAGGAGGTGAAAAAGGTTGGAGCCCTGCTTTATTACGACGGCGCCAACCTTAACGCTATAATGGGAAAGACGACGCCCGCAAAAATGGGCTTCGACATAGTTCATCTAAACCTCCACAAAACCTTCGGCACACCTCATGGCGGCGGCGGGCCCGGTGCGGGACCAGTGGGCGTGAAGGCATATCTAGAGGAGTTTCTTCCTGTGCCACGTGTAGTCGAAAGAAATGGGAAATTTATGCTCGATTATGACAGACCCAATTCCATAGGAAAGGTTAGTCTTTTTTATGGAAACTTTGCTGTATTACTGAAGGCTTATGCATACATTATGTATAAAGGAAAAGAGCTGGAGAATGTTGCAGAGAGGGCTGTGTTGAATTCAAATTATCTTATGGAAAAACTTCGCAATGCCGGCTGTGAGATACCGTTTTATGGGCGGAGGATGCATGAATTTGTTGTTTCTCTTGCAAATTTAAAGAAGAGAGGTATCCGTGCCATGGATGTAGCCAAAAGATTGCTTGATTATGGCTTTCATCCCCCAACGGTATATTTTCCCCTTATAGTTGAAGAAGCCTTTATGATAGAACCAACGGAAGAAGAGAGCAAGGAAACGCTTGATGCTTTTGCCGAGGCAATGGAAAAAATAATGCATGA
Organism: Thermoplasmata archaeon; assembly: GCA_021161135.1. Classification (GTDB taxonomy): domain Archaea; phylum Thermoplasmatota; class E2; order UBA202; family JdFR-43; genus JdFR-43. The sequence goes on along the minus strand of JAGHBD010000103.1, from coordinate 920 downwards.
AGATGAGGAAACACTGAAGAATGCTCCACATAACATGCCAGTAAAAAGAGTTGATGAAGCAAAGGCAGCAAAAGATATGATACTCACATGGAAAGATTTAAAAAAGGTATGAAGCATCGGAAAAAGTTTTTTACCCCTGCAGCAATACATATTGATGGAAAAAATCAGCATAAGAGACATAATGAGCGAAAACCCTGTGATGATAAATAAAAAAGCAAGCGTGTTAGATGCAGCTAAGGAAATGAAAAGCGAAATGGTTGGAAGCATCATTGTTGTTGAAGATGGTGTTCCAATAGGAATTTTGACAGAAAGTGATATCCTGCGAAAAATTGTGGCAGAGGAGAAAGATGCCTCGAAAGTGGCTGTGGAGGAAATAATGAGTTCGCCAGCGATAACAATCTCGCCTGACGCCGGAATAGAAGAGGCAGTTAGAATAATGGGCAAACATAAAATCAGGCGTTTGCCTGTGGTGGAAAATGGAAAGCTGGTGGGGATGGTTACAGAGCGCGATTTAATGCAGGTTTCCCCACTTTTGATGGATATCATAGAAGAGTGGGCTGAAATAAACAGGCAGCGACTTGAATATAAAAGGGAAAAGAAATACATGGCAGGGAAGTGTGAAGAATGTGGCATGTTATCGCAGCGCCTTATAAATGTTAATGGTCGTCTCTTATGCGAATCATGTGCTGAAGTTGTGGGGTGAATTATTATGAAAGTTAAGGAAATTATGACGAAAGATGTTATTTATGTGAGTAAAAATGATGATTTGTATCATGTGCTCTCTTTAATGGAAAAACATAATATAACGAAGCTACCAGTTGTTGATGATGGAAAAATAGTTGGTATAGTGACGGATAATCAAATAGCTGACAAACTCGGCAGCATACGGAGCCAAGGCGTTCCAGCGGCGCGGATGCATG
>JAGHBD010000109.1 GCA_021161135.1 Thermoplasmata archaeon | reverse complement strand
TTCCATTATCCTTTCAATTATTCCCATCCCCTCGTTCATGGAAAAATTAAAGGAGGAGTTTTATAAAATTATTCTTAAGTTGATGGTCTCTGTTGATTCCGACGATATTCATTCTGATTTGTTCAGCAAGCTAAGAACCAAAAATATTAAAAATCATTTCTATTGCTGGAGTGATTAACATGGCAGAGTTTAAAGTGGTTATAAGTGATGGACCAAAAAGCTGGCAGATAGTTGTGGATGGACACCATGCCAATTCCCTAGTAGGCAAAAAAATAGGGGATGAAGTAGATGGAATTTTCGTTTCTCTGCCCGGCTATACATTGCAGATAACAGGAGGCACAGACAAAGACGGCTTTGTAATGAGAAAGGATGTACCAGGAATAGGAAGAAAAAGAATACTTACAGCAAGAAGCCCCGGCTTCAAACCCAAAGATAAAGGGATAAGGAAGAGAATAACCGTGTGCGGAAATACAATAAGCTTAAATATAGCACAGATTAATATGAAGGTTATAAAAAGGGGAGCAAAACCTATTGAAGATTTGCTAAAAGCGGCAGGAAAAATAGAGGGAGGGGAGGAAAAGAAAGAGGAGGCGAAAGCCCAGGAATAAAATGACACAGCCAGAAGTAAATATTGGAATGGTAGGGCATGTGGATCACGGCAAAACTACGCTGACTCAGGCATTGACAGGAAAATGGACAGATGAACATTCTGAAGAACTTAAGAGAGGTATATCGATTAAGCTGGGATATGCCGATGCAACCTTTTATCGTTGCCCTGAATGCCCTGAGCCTTTATGCTATTCAACAAAAGAAGTGTGTCCCCACTGCGGCTCTCCTACAGAAATGCTGCGGAAAGTTTCATTTGTTGATGCCCCCGGACATGAAACATTGATGGCTGTTGTTATAAGCGGCGCCGCCATAATGGATGGTGCCCTTTTGCTTATCGCCGCCAACGAGCCATGTCCTCAACCGCAGACTGAAGAGCATTTAATGGCTCTCGATATTGTGGGGGCGAAAAATATTGTTATTGTGCAGAATAAAATTGATTTGGTGAGCAGGGAGGAAGCGATAAAGAACTATGAGCAGATACTTGATTTTATCGAAGGCACATGTGCTGCAAACTCGCCAATCATACCAATCTCTGCTCATCATGAAGTAAATCTCGATACTCTTATAATGGCAATAGAGGAATATATACCGACGCCACAAAGAGACAAAAGTAAGCCTCCTTTGATGTATACAGCAAGAAGCTTCGATATAAATAAGCCAGGAACAAAACCGAAGGATTTGAAAGGTGGGGTAATAGGTGGCTCGCTGAAACAGGGGGTGCTAAGAGTTGGAGATAAAATTGAAATAAGACCTGGGAGGAGGGTGGAGGAACATGGAAAAGCAAGATATGAGCCGATATTTACAGAAATATCCTCCATTATAACTGGTGGAGAAATGGTTGAGGAAGCGGGACCAGGTGGATTGCTTGGCATAGGAACATATCTTGATCCTGCATTAACAAAAGCAGATGCTCTCGCTGGCAAAGTCGTAGGAAAAGAAGGGCAGCTTCCCCCTGTATTTTACGAACTTCAGATGGATATAAGCCTGCTTGATAGAGTTATAGGAGAAAAGGAGAAAAAGAAAATAGATGACATCCGCCTCAATGAGCCTTTGATGCTCACTGTCGGCACTGCAACAACTGTAGGAATAGTAAAACATATAAAGAAAGACTATATGGAAGTTGTTCTTAAGATACCGGTTTGCGCTGAGGTTGGGCAACGTATAGCCATATCCCGTAACATAATGGGAAGGTGGCGCTTGGTTGGATATGGGGAGATAAAATGAGGGCTGTAGTTCTGGACACAAATGCCCTGATGCTGCCTTATCAGTTTGGTATAAATATTGAGAAAGAGCTCAATCGCCTTCTCGGCATATGCAGAATCATCGTGCCTCGCAGCGTCGTGGAGGAGATGGAAAAACTTGCGGAGCAAGGAGGAGAGGTAGGAAGGGCGGCAAAGCTTGGTTTAAGTATAATCAAAAAGCGAGGTTTCCGTTTGATGGAAACAGAAAATAAAGGGGATGATGGAGTGCTTGAAACAGCACTCAAAATGGATGCTGCCATAGTTACGAATGATAAGGAACTGAAGAAAAGGGCTAAAGAGTTAAAGTTACCAATAATTTATTTGAGAGGCGAAGATCGCCTAGAGATGGAGGAAATTTTATAATGAAGTATGGAGAGAAGGCGATAAAGGAGGCAAAGCTGGAGGTATGGGAAAATCCTGCAAAGGAGCGAGATTATACAATTGAAATTTCTTTTCCTGAATTTACTTGCCTATGCCCTCGCTCAGGCTATCCAGATTTTGCAACAATAAAAATAAGATATGTGCCCAACGAATACATCATTGAGCTTCGCTCCCTAAAACATTATCTCAATTCATTTCGCGACAAATATATGACTCATGAAGAAGCAACGAATAGAATATACGAAGATTTGGAAAAAATTCTCAAGCCACGTTTCTTGGAAGTCATAGGCGATTTTAATATTAGAGGTGGATTGAAAACGACAGTGAGAGTGGCAATGGAAAAAAATAGAGGGACTCAGTAGCAGCATTTTCAAATGCCTGCTCGAGACCATCAACTTAACACCTCCAAATTTTTGTAGAAATTTCTAAATCCAGCAAACGCCTCTATCCAATTTTGCATGCTTTCTACGGAATATTTCCCGTGGAAAGCGTTCCAAAATTTTCTTATCCT
>JAGHBD010000058.1 GCA_021161135.1 Thermoplasmata archaeon | reverse complement strand
AGGATAAGAAAATTTTGGAACGCTTTCCACGGGAAATATTCCGTAGAAAGCATGCAAAATTGGATAGAGGCGTTTGCTGGATTTAGAAATTTCTACAAAAATTTGGAGGTGTTAAGTTGATGGTCTCTACGAGTTATGCCAAAAATGATTAGCCTTTTATATGAGAAAGGCTAATCTGTATCCGCCGTATGTTTTCTCTCACCAAGATTATCATTTTAAAACTTGGTTCTGGATTCCAGTTGCAAAAGTACTGGAATGTGGAAAAGCCTATAAAAGCACAAAAACAAAAAAGAAGTATGTCTCTGTGCCACTTGAAAACTTTATAACTGTTTCAACAACTGACGATTTAGGGAGGTTGTTGTCCCAGATGCCCAAATTCTTCTAAGTTTTTCTTACGACATAAAAGAATCTGGTAAGGCTTTTATGAACTCTTGCAGGATGGATTTGCTCAATTTCAAAATAATTTTTTATTTCTTTGTTAAACTCCATTGTTGGGAGCCCGAAGACAGCCCTCCTCCCCTTTTCAAGCCATTCAGCCATTTTTTCTATCGCTTCCTTATAGAGCTTCATCATCTCATCAGAGAGATGAGAGGCTCTTCCATAAGGAAAATCTGTTACTATTGCATCTACTTTAAATGCTCCTTCTCTCATATCCATTACATACAACTCATAATTTTGCAACCCATAAAAATCAAGATTTTTTCTGCATCCTTCTATAAGTTTTTCCTTCACATCTATTCCAATGACTTTTGCCCCAATCATTGCCCCTTCAATTAATATGCCCCCTGTGCCACAAAATGGATCAAGGAGTTTTTCCCCTTTTTTTATCTCTGCAAGATTAACCAGCGCTCTTGCAATACGGGGATGCATTGTTGTAGGCACTGAAAAAGGTCGCTTAGACGGGCGGCGACGCTCAAAGCTGTTTCTATCTATTTTACTTAACTCTTTACAGAAAAAATTCCCCGCTAATCTTATAACAACATCTGGCTTCTCCATACACACTTTTGCTTTTTTCTCCTTTGCTATTATTTCTCCAATTCTTTTTCTTTCCTCTAAACTTCCTCCCTCCACCCTAAATGTTCCATCTATGTTCAAATTTTGCAAAAGCTCATCAACGCTTTCTCCAAGTACCTCATTTATGCTGAATGCCATTGCCATCCGTAAAGCCATTTCCTTCCAATTCAATTTCTCAACATCTGCCAAATAAATGCCATTGTGAAATTTTTCTTCATACTCCTTGCTGCATACTCTCAAACACGCCCTCGCCTCCGCAACAGGAAGAGTCGGATGTTCTTTTGATAGCTCGAGTAGCAAGAGCATACAGTTAAATATCTCATACCAATATAACTTCATGGGTTGTTACATATGCGGAGACAGAAGCGTTGCTACATGCCATCATTGCTATGAGGCAATTTGCAGGCAACATGCCCATTTTATCGAAGAAATCTCCGCATATTTGTGCGATAATTGTTATGAAGCCCACAGAAATGGAGGGGCAAATATTTTATCGGAATGATTGTCCTCCCAAATCAAGCTCCATTATTTTCCTCCTGACGAACTTTATGCATGTTATGGCAAATAGAAGGGCAATGGCTACACCAACCAATCCTCCTATCATTTCGAAAGAGAGAACAAAGTTATAGAATGAATGAACAGCGATGGCAGCAATAAAATATGGAAATACTTTTGCAACGCCTTCTCCATAAAGCAACGCCTTTCCATAGCCATATCCAGTAAAAGCTGTAGCAGATGCATGGAGTAGGCAGCCACCAATTGTGCGAATCGAAACTAATATGATAAATACAAGGAGACCATAAGAGAGAAAATTTATTGAATAAAGGAGATTTTCTGTGGCGGAGAAACCCAAGCCGGCGGCTGCTCCATAAATTATGCCGTCTTCCAGCTCATTTATTTCTTTTCTCACACCTCGCAACGACAAAGCCATTGGTTTTGTAAGTTCTTCTGCAAAAGGAGCTATTATTACAGCAAGAATGAAGGATTGGATGTTATAATCCTTTATACTTGAGGCAACTGAAATGCCAAGAATGATTTCGAGGATTAAGGAAGCGATTATGGCAATACTTGCTCCCCACAAAAAAGCGATTGCTATTGCACCCCATGGCTCCCTCTCATATTTTTCCGTATTTCTTATCCATATAGCGTATATGGCGGCGGGAGCAAATGCTATTATAAACAGAATTATGTAATACAGCATAAAATAAAATGGAAGAGCATTTTTAAATTGGTCGAAAAGATTTAAGTTTTAGCATGGGATATAATAACATGAATAAAACCACATTCACATTTATAGCAATAGCTATTCTCCTTCTCGCCTCTTTTATTCCAGTTGCTAATAATGTATCCGCAGAAAAAGCAAATGAAGCCAAAACCATAGAAGTTCAGGTCAAAATATATACATTGCAGGGAATAAAAGGAGTAAGAAAAAAATTGCCAGCATATGAAGCGAGAAAATTAATGCATATAGCAAATGAGGCAAAAGATGCAATTGCTACATTATTCAGTAAAAATACATCCTTCATGGAAAAGGTAAAGGCAAATGCAATCATAGATTCTTTCTTACATGAATTGAAAAAGAATGAATTGCTTGGAGGCATGAGTATAAAAGAAGTAAAGGAACTTATTACGAAAAAATATCTCATGAAAAATAAAAATAGTATGGAAATGCAAAAGATAAATGCAATAGCAAAGTTTTTTCAACAAAATGGATGGGAAATAAATGCAATGTGTATAATGTATGGAGCAGGTGGATTTGGTTACCATCCTTGGAATGTGATTTGGCTTAGTATCGTGTTGCCACTGTGGGGTTTATGTGAATTAATAGTAAATGGATCAATGTTGATGATAGTTGATATAATCTTTGGGTCGTTAGTGGCAATTCCTGAGATCATTCCACATCCTACAACCATAGGATTCTGGAGATTTGTTCCCTATGGCTTTTATCCACAACACCCATGGATAGAGACATGGGGCTTATTTGGGTATAAAAAATTGGAAGGATATGAATTAGTAGCAATAACGCTCGGATTCACGGGTTCAGTAATTACTGTGCCTTTTGCAACTATAGACGTTGGTTTCTGCCCTTCTATTGCGATGAAAAGAGTTGAATAAAATAAGGATATAAAGATTTAAGTTTTAGCATGGGATATAATAACATGAATAAAACCACATTCACATTT
>JAGHBD010000171.1 GCA_021161135.1 Thermoplasmata archaeon | reverse complement strand
ATACCAATTTGCTCCATGATTTTGCCAACAATATAATTTACCAAATCATCCACATTTTTTGGCTTGTGATAAAATGCTGGCATTGCTGGCAACACAACCACGCCTGCTCTCTTTAGCTTAAGCATGTTTTCCAGCGTTATTATATCGAGGGGTGTTTCACGAGGCACAACAATAAGTTTCCTTCCTTCCTTCAAACAGCATATTGCCGCCCTCGCCACCAAATTGGCAGCAAATCCATTCGCTATCGCCGCCGCACTTTTTATGCTGCATGGAACAATTACCATTGCATCATACATAAATGAACCACTGGAAAGGGAGCTATCCATTTCATTCTCCTCATATATTTTACTAACAAACTTCATTAAATCTTCTTGCTGCAAATGCATTTCATGTTGAAGAATTTTTTTTGCATTTTCTGTGAGTATCAAAAAAATTTCATGCCCTTTTTTATTCAGCTCCTCAAGCAATCTAACTCCATAAATGATTCCAGATGCTCCAGTCATTGCAACAACAATTCTCATGATGAAAAATTGTAGCACGCAATATAGAGTTTGTGGAATTTGCAAGCTACAAAAAAATCAGAATGAACAAAGAAATGCCATGGCATTGTAGCTTGTGAATAAGTCTTTGTTCTGCAACCTTCGAATATTTCCTTCTATCGCTCTTGAACTTCGTTTTGTTAAGAAACTTATTAAATATTTCGCCATTTTACTATCATGACATTTGTGATATATTCAGATAGATATCTTTTGCATGACAATCCATCACATCCAGAAAATGCCTCCCGCCTCCGTGCGGCGATGCAGCTACTGCAAAAAATGCCGTTTTATGAAGAGCTGGAATTTGTTGAACCCAGAATGGCAAGTGAGGAGGAAATTTCCAAAGTGCATAGTCAAGAAATGATTGAAAGGGCAAAACACATAGGATGGCTTGATGCAGATACATATACCAATGAATATTCCTATGAGGTTGCAAAACTTGCTGTGGGAGGAGTAATTAAAGCATGCGAGCTTGTTATGGAGAAGAATAAAAATGCCTTTGCTCTAATTCGCCCCCCTGGCCATCACGCCACCCGTTATCGCTCCATGGGTTTTTGTCTTTTCAATAATGCAGCTATCGCTGCATATGTGGCAACGGAAAAAGGAAAAAAGGTGCTAATTTTTGACCATGATGTTCATCATGGTAATGGCACGCAGGACATATTTTATGAAAGTAGCAAGGTCATGTATCAGTCATTTCATCTTTATCCCCACTATCCTGGTACAGGTAGAATAGAAGAAATTGGGAGAGACGAAGGAGAGGGATATACAGTAAATGCCCCCTTGCCTCATGGAGCCGGCGAAGAATGTATTGAAGCGTTGCTTGACGAAATTTTTATTCCAATTGCTGAGCAATTTTCACCTGATTTAATAATAATTTCTGCAGGTTTCGATAGTCATCATGCTGACTATCTTGGAGGCTTGGAACTTTCCGTAAACTTTTACGGTAAAATTATAGATAAGTTTATGGAGATCCAGCCTCGCATTGTTTGCTGTCTTGAGGGAGGATACAATCTTGAATATATGCCAAAAGGAGTGGCAGTGGAAATTTCTCATCTCTGTAAAAAGCCTGTTAGCTTTGATGATGTTGCTACAGGAAGAGAATGTAACGATGTTATAGAGAAGTTAAAAAGAGAAATGGCGGAATACTGGCAATTATAATAAACCCTTTTCCCTTAAAATTTTCCTTGCTTCACCAACAACATAAAGGCTTCCTATGATGCATATCATATCCCTCGATATCTTCTCCGCAATCTTTATTGCTTCTTTTACATTTTCCGTCACTATGAATTTTTTTCCATAATGCTTTCCAATTTCTGCTATTTGGCGAGGAGACATAGCCCTTTCATTATCAACTTTCGTTGCTATATATACGCCCGCATCTGGCAACTTCTTTACCATTTCTTCAACATTCTTGTCTTTCATGGCTCCGAAAATAAATGTAAATTCCTTTCCAAATTCACCGATAGATGATGAAAAGGCGGCTATGGCGGCAGGATTATGACAGCCATCCAAAATGTAATTTCCTACGATTTCCATTCTCCCATGCAATTTTGCGTTTTTAATACCTTCAATAATATCTTCTCTTTCCATACCCAGCAATTCACATGCTTTAATGGCGAGAGCAACATTTTCCCCCTGAAAGGAGCCATACAGAGGACTCTTTACTTTATATCTTTCGCCACTTTCTATCAAAAACTCATTTTTTCCTAGTTTTTCCCATCTTACATCTCTTCCAACCACATATATATCCACATCTTTTTTCCTTGCCTCCTCTTCTATTATTTCCAATGCTTTCCCCTTTGCTGCTGTAATGACGGGAGCACTCTTTATTATCCCTGCTTTTTCTCTTGCAATTTCTTCTATGCTTCCTCCCAAAAAGTTTTCATGCTCGAGGGAAACATTCGTTATTATAGTAACGATAGCATCAACAACATTTGTTGCATCGAGTCTCCCTCCCAAACCCACTTCTATTACAGCATATTCAACCTCTTTTTCAAGAAAATGCATTAAGGCTATGGCGGTGAGTGCCTCAAAATAAGTGAAATTGTATTTTTTAAGCCACGTGTATTTTTCTATTTCTCCATCGCTTATCATTTCTCCATCTACGATGATTCTTTCATTCACTCTTTCAAGATGAGGAGACGTATATATCCCCACTTTATGCCTTTGCTTCAAAATACTGTATATGAAATGAGATACTGAACCCTTACCATTTGTTCCCCCAACATGAATTATTTTGTAAGGGAGTTTTCCATGCTCTTTAATGAATTTCCTCATTCTTTTAAGGCTCAAATCGATAACATTTTCCTTTAATTCATCAATCCACATTCATGAGAAATTAAATAAGGAGATAATATATTTGTTGGAGAAGAAAATGAGAGAGGAGGATTTGAAGAAAATAATTATGGAATTTCAGAAAAATGAAATGACAGAGCATTTGTTCTATGATATTTTATCTAAAAAGGCAAAAGGAAAAAATTCCGAGGTGCTGAAAAGAATATCGAGAGATGAACTCCGCCACTACATGGAATGGAAGAAATTCACGGGTAAGGAGGTGAAGCCTGACAGGCTCAAACTGTGGAAATACATAATTCTATCGAAGATTTTTGGCATAACATTCGCAATAAAACTCATGGAAAACGGCGAGGAAAAGGCGGAGGAGGCGTATGAAAAACTGATTGATTATATTCCAGAGGCAAAAGAGATTTTACAGGACGAAACAGAGCATGAAAAAATGCTTGTTGCAATGATAGAGGAAGAAAAGCTGAATTATATTGGCTCAATGGTTCTTGGCTTAAATGACGCTCTCGTTGAGCTAATGGGTGCGCTGGCTGGTTTGACTTTAGCTTTACAAAATACCCTTCTTATAGGAACAGCCGGACTCATTACAGGAATAGCCGCCTCACTTTCAATGGCCTCCTCGGAATACCTTTCAAAAAAATCAGAGGGTGAGAAAAATCCAGGCAAAGCATCATTCTATACGGGAATTGCATATATTTTTACAGTTCTATTTCTCGTGTTTCCATATTTCATACTAAAAAACTATTATCTCGCCCTCCTCGCCACAATATTTGATGCTTTCATCGTCATACTCCTCTTCACATTTTTTGTGGCAGTTATAAAAGATAAAGTTTTTCACAAACTTTTCCTTGAAATGATGGGAATAAGCCTTGGGATAGCAGCCATTTCCTTCGCAATAGGATGGATTGTGAGAAGTGTGCTGGGAATCGAAATATAAGAATAATTTTATTCGAGAGGTGAGCAATAAATTATTAATAACACCGCCATTTATTTGAGACAATGAGATTCAGCCT
>JAGHBD010000012.1 GCA_021161135.1 Thermoplasmata archaeon | reverse complement strand
TATAGAAGGATATGGAAATGTAATAAAAATTGAGAGTGGTGAGGAAGCGAGAGATTACGTTATAGATTACGTAAAGGAAAGATTTGGAAATGTTGGCTACATAGTTATTACAAATCCAGAGGATGTAAAAAAGGCGAGGATTCTGGATAGCATTGAATACCATTTTGAAGGAACAATAAACTCGGGGAGCACCTTACACGGATTGAACATACTTCTCTCGGGCTTCAATTATACAGCCACTCATGAAATTATCATTCCCTTCGATGGATTTGTGAGAATGAAAATAGAACTCATAAACAAGGATAGCGATGAGGTGGAAAAGTGGGGTGATCGGCTGTTCCTCCATATAGCTACGCCAGATAACATTACATTCGTTTATACCTCTACGGCAGGTGGCATTCCAGTTGTCGATGAAAATGGCAATATAATTGTTGACCGCCTTACTTACCAGACGTGCGTTTATAATAAGCCTGGCATCTATAAGGCTGAGGTGGTGGGAACCTGGATAGCTAAAAGAAAGGGAAGTTATGAGATGAATGTTAGAGTGGAAAAAATAGATAGAGGCAACTTTTCCCTTATGAGGAATCTTTCTTCTCTCGCTGCCTATCTCGCTGCTTATCGACATGGAATAGTATGGGCATCTGCCGATTTTTCATTTGCTGGAGGAAATGATGCAAATGTAAGTGGCATTGTATACCCAATTTCCAACGAACAACTTGTTGAGCCATGCAACGAGCATGTTATGAAAATACATGAAGAACTTAATGAGCTCCTTGCCAAAATAGCAGATTTACCAGATGATTTGAAAACCATATGGCAACATTACAGAGAAAATCCAATTTACATTGCAATTATGGCCGATGCAACAATGGTGCCCATGTATTATTACTACAATCCAGATAGCGATTATGTTTCTGGCCAAGGCACGGCGAGTGACTTCATTTATGGAGATATAGATCCAGATCCGCAAGATATGGAAAATGATACTTTCACATATTGGCCAGAGATGGAAAATGCTGTTGGCAGAGTAACAGGTTTTGATGCTGAAGATTGTTCTGCTTTAATAGCTAGAACAATATTTTATGAAAAAATTATCGATATGTTAGGCGAGTGGAAGAATAATGCCACAGTGCAGACAGGCACAGGCATAGAATTTCAGTATATACCCGTTATAACTCCTCTTGCCAATCGACTTAAGAGCATAATGGGCTTCGGCCCAGTCAGGCAAGAGCCAACTAAATTCCCGACAGGCGAGAGCAAATTTATAAATGAAAGATTATGCCATGATTTTGCAGAAAATGGATTCAATGTTTTTCCTGCACATCGTTTAGAGGCGCAAAGAGTGGGCCTTATAATGGAAAGAAAGGGAGGAAAATATCAACTTAAAAGTAATTACATTTTTGCCTTTGACCATGGAACTCATTATCTTTATGAGGCGGGGGATATGCTCGAGTTTGATCAGCTGGGCTTGGGGCTTAAAACAGGGTTATCTGGAAAAGGAAGCTTCGATGTCCGCCATGTTATAAATATGCCTTATGGGCCGAGTGTTGCATTTATAGAGAGCTGTCTCGTGGGCAAAATTGAGGGGCTGCTTCCAGAAAACTGTCTTAGCCAAGTATATATTCATGCTGGAGTGAATACATTCGTCGCTTCCACTCGTTATACAGCTGATCCTGGCTATTTGGAGCCGGGACTTATATTCAAGGGCTTTGGTTTCTATGGCTATATAAATGCAACCAAGAATTTGTGGCTTTACGGAGAATACCCTGATTTGCACTTTGGCGCCCTACTGGCGGAGGATTTCATCCTTGATTTGATTAAAAATGATACAACTGTTGGCCTAGCTTTAAGAAATGCTAAAAATAAATATCTGCCGAAAGATGCTAATTCAACATTCCTCTGGACACCTCCTCTTTTAAATGGCAGAGATAATTTTGGGCTGGAAGAAACAAAGGCACTGGATAAAAAATATGTCTGCATACATGAATTCACTTTATATGGCGACCCTGCTTTCAACCCCTATCCATGAGGAATCGCTACCCTGAGCCGCCGTGGAGCTACTCGCCGAAAGAAGTAAATGAATGGCTCAATGCTGTATATGGAGGGCATGAATGCAGGAAATGCAAGGTTGAAAGGCATGAAAAGTGGCTCAAAAATGTGGAGATAGATATAGATTTAAATGTTGAAAGGGAAATAAAAAAGCCATCAAGTATTGTTTTGAAAGCTTTGCAGAAAATTGTTGGATATGAGAAAGTGGAGGAACATTTTGAGCTGTTGCCAACCTCCGAAATTCTACTCAGAGCATTACATAAAGCGGGCTACAAAAAAGCGAATATAAAAATAGATGGAAGAGAAATAAAGGCAAAGAGAATAAAAGTTGCCATGGAGGAAATGGCAAAAATTGCAACGGATAAAAGGATGGAGCAGGCATCAATACATGCTCTGAATGATGGAGAGGCAAGAATAAAAATAAGTACTCTCCATTCCAAAAAGCATCATAGCATAGAGATAAAAATAAGCAAGATAGAGGAGAAAAATCTGCAGAAATTTTTAATTTACATAAGAAAAAGGCTGGAGGGAAAGGAAGAGATAAAATAGCTATTTCATCACTTCCTTTATTGCCTCTTCAAGCACATCCATTGCACTGTTTAATT
>JAGHBD010000044.1 GCA_021161135.1 Thermoplasmata archaeon | reverse complement strand
TCTCACATATAAGGAATTTGAGGAAGCGTTGGAGCTGGCTATAAAGGGGTGTAAGGAAGTGGCAAAATTACAGAGGAAGGCTCTGTTGAATAAATATAAAACATTTGAGGTGGAATAATGGATGTGCCTGAGGTTAAAAGAGTATCAGCTGTAAAGCGTGATCATCTTGCACGACTTGCAAAAGAGGGAAAAAGGCCAGATGGAAGAGGACCGGATGAATATCGCCCAATAAAGATAGAGAGGAATGTTATTAAAAAAGCAGAGGGTTCAGCAAGGGTAAGAATAGGAAATACAATGGTTCTAGCTGGAATAAAGCTGGAAGTGGGAGAGCCATATCCTGACTCGCCAGAAGAAGGAGCGATGACAACTTCAGCCGAGCTCCCACCTCTGGCATCGCCAGAGTTTGAGCCCGGACCTCCTACGCCAGAGGCAATTGAGCTGGCAAGGGTTGTTGATAGAGGGATAAGGGAATCGAAGTACATACAGCTTGATAAACTTTGCATAGAGCCAGGGGAGAAAGTTTGGATTGTGTTCATCGATTTACATGTGCTCGATTACGATGGCAATCTCTTCGATGCCTGTTCTCTTGCCGCCTCTGCCGCCTTGCAGAATGCCGTTATACCCAACGAAAGATATGGATTTGGAGATGATGAGCCATTGCCCGTTGGCTCTCCGCCAGTTAGCTGCACATTCGTTAAATATGAGGATTTTATCGTCGTTGATCCAAACCTTGATGAGGAGCAAATTGCCCATGCACGCTTCACAGTTGCTCTGGATAAAAATGGAGATATAAGAGCGATGCAGAAAGGTTTAAAAGGGAGTTTTACTATCGAGGAAATAAAAAATAATATAAAGCGTGCGCAGATTCATGCAAAGCGCATAAGGAAGCTGCTGGAGGAATAAAATGGCGAGAAGAACAAAGAAGGTAAAGAGCACAGGCAGATTCGGGCCGAGGTATGGAGTTAAAATAAGGCATCGAGTGAGAGAGATAGAGGAGAAGCAGCGACAGTGGCATCTCTGCCCGAGATGTGGAAGGAAGAGAGTTAAAAGAGAGAGCACTGGAATATGGGTATGCAAGAAGTGCAATGCGAAGTTTGCTGGCGGCGCATATCTGCCTCGCACCAATGCGGGCGGAGATGTGGAGAAAAGCATAAAGAGCATACTGGGTGGATAAAATGATAACATATAAGTGCGGCAAATGCGGCAAAAATGTTGATATAGATACGGAAAGAATGGGAATGCGATGCCCATATTGTGGAGGCAAAATATTTTATAAAGAAAGAGGTACAATAGCCAAGAAAATAAAGGCAAGATAGATGCATCGTGTGAAAATTGAAATAGAAAGTGAATATGGCGATATCATTTTCAATTCATTAAAATACGAAGAAGCACCACGGGCAAAAATAAAATGGGGGAGAGAAGGCAACAAAATATTTATTGAAATTGAGGCAGATACAATATCAAATCTGAGGGCTGCAATAAATTCTTTTGCAAAATGGATTGATATGGTGGAGAGAATCGCTAAAAGTATGGAAGAAATAAGGAGTAGTCATTGAACGGAAACAGGCATTGGCGGGAAGCTGAGTATAAATATAAGGAGGGCTACTATGGCGAGAATCTTTCTTTTTGTATCAAGCGAAACATATTCATTTAATGGTGGCGGATGCTCTGTGCCAATGAGAAAAACTATGAGTAAAATGAAGAGAAGCCAGTTGCCTATACCAACAAATGTAAGAATGGCCAACGCAACTATAGTTGCAAAACTTGCATATCGGTGCTTTTCCTTCAGCACAGCCCTCGCCACATGCCCGCCGTCGAGCTGACCCGCGGGCAGTAAATTTATGGCGGTAACAAGCAGCCCCACCCAGCCAGCAAAAGCTGTTGGATGCAAACTTATTGTATAGCCCTGCGGCACATTAAACATGAGTTTGGAAAGGAGTAAAATGAAGATATTGTCGCCGAGCATTAAAGAGCCCTCCGGCAGATCAGCGATTGCTACAAGAGAGGACATTTTTAAGCCAATTATAAGCACTGGGATTGAAACGAGAAAGCCAGCTATAGGGCCAGCCACACCAATGTCCAGCAATTTCCTCCTGTCTGGAATTGGTTCCCGCATCGAAATAACTGCACCCATTGTGCCCAGAGGAAGCACAGGATTTGGAGGAATGGGGATAAAGAATGGCAGAGAGGCGGCAACTCCATGCCTCTTTGATGCAAAATAGTGTCCCAGTTCATGTATGCCAAGTATGGCAATGAGGGGAATGGAGAAGAAAATCAATCCATTTAGCAATTTATCCATGCTGAGCAAATCTTTCCATCCTTCATTTTCCTGCAGGAATAAAATTGCTCCAGAAAGGGTGGTTGTTATTATAGTTGCTATAAAAAGACCAACATTAACCCATGATGATTTGCCTTTTACGGGCTTACGATATGCAACGAATATGATAAATTCACCATTTCTCTTCCTTAAAAATGGAATGAGGTTTCTTTTCTTTAAATCCTCTCGCAGAAAATCAAAGCGCTGGATTAAAAGTTCTTCATCATCCGGCAAATCCACAAAAAAAGCAATATATTCATCAGCCCTTGTTTCATAAACAGTAAAATATTTTTCGACAATCCTTTTAATTTCATCCACGTTATTTTCATCGGGATAAGCATGCCATTCCATCGAGAAAGAAGAAAAGATTAATATTAAACCTTTTGGATTTAAATGTCCATTTTGCAGGAAATACTTTTTATCCTTTCAGTTCAGCTCTGTCAGTATCAGCTCATCTGAATTGTCCATGAGAGATGGATATCCATCTGATATCTGAGGATGTTCCGTATTGGGGAGATATTCTACACGCCACCACCATATGTACTTATGAACCTCTTCTGCGGATACGTATCCATCTCTGTTGAAGTCAGGATAGAAGGGCACATCTTCAGGTATCTTGTCTCCCCTACGCCATTCCCTATCTATGAAATTATCTCCATCCTCATCATATACGACAACCTTTCTCACGAAGTGTCCGGAGAG
>JAGHBD010000066.1 GCA_021161135.1 Thermoplasmata archaeon | reverse complement strand
GTCCTGATTCGTCCATCCGGTACTGAACCAATAATAAGAATATATGCGGAGGCAAAAAGCCAGAAAATTGCAGAAAAAATGGCAGAGAAGTATAGAAAAATAGTTGAAAGCAACAGTTAACAAGCCTCCCTTGTCTTCACTGCAACACCTCTTTCAAAATCAAGCATCTCATCCCTGTTCATAAGGCATTGTCCTATGGCTAGCAATTCATCATCCTTGCTTACAATCAGAACCTCATCATAGGGCCGAATTTCCTTACATGCATCGACGACAAACTTTGCAAAAACATTCCTTCCTTCTTTTATGAAAGGCTCAGTCTCCTCAGAGACAACTACCCTCATCTTTGGATATGAAAAGAAGCGGTGGAGGCGCCGCCCCCCCTCTGCTTTAAGAGTGAAAAAACCATCTGATGCGCGCATTGAAACAACATGCTTTCCATTGCAATAGACATTTCTTATTTTGCCCGTTGTTTTTGACCTCCTGATTTCTATTTTTCCATCAAATAGAGCGTTCCCAGCTCCTCTTCCAAACTGGTAGTTCGCTATGCTTTTTATTTTTCTGATGTCATAATCCTCGCTTTTTCTTTCAATTTCATTTAATGATACAATCTTTAATTTCCTGTAAAATCTACTGCACATTCTTGCAGCCATTTTTCTGCTCTCCTCATCTGTCTCCAAAGGAAAAACTGATTGCGCTACAGGATAAATTTCATCTAATTCAAGCGGAATAGCTCCAAAAGGTGTTTCAATAATGCAGTTTGCCTCTAATTTTTTCATCCATTCGTTTTTGCTACTGTATGGTTTCTCCATTTCAGCAAAAATTACGCTTTCATCAAAAAAAGGAATATATCTTTCCATCACTCTTTTACGCAATCTATAGGCTATAGGGCGATGCATGGAGAATCTACCTGTATATATAAATGCCCTCTTTTTGGAAATATTTTCCCATTTTTCAAGCCATTTTTTCTCGCCCGCTATTACTTCCATTGCTTCCTGCAGCGAAGGATGACATGCTGCCCTCTGTTCAGCTAGCTCCCATAGAGTGCCATGCTTTATTGCCTGCCTTATTCTTTTCATCTCCGCCAATGTTTGCCAGAGATTGTGCAGGGCAATGCTCCTCGTTTTTTCCTTTTCATCCATTTCCTTTAAATCATCCACATCATATTGGCTGCATACAGGGCAACAACAGGGCAGCTCATCCATTTCATTTAGTCGGAGTGTTTTATCGGAGAATATAAGGCGTTCATCTTTCGCATATTTTATGTAGGAGGCGGAATCGAATAAGTCGCAGCCGAGCAGAACAGCCATTGGAAACACTATTGGATGGCCTGCTCCAAAAAGATGGACGGGCTTTGAAGGTGGCAATTCCTTTTTACTTGCTATTATTATCTCTGCAATATCAGCGAATTTCTGATTCTCCATTAGTGGAACGACTCCACCAATGGGATATATATCTGCCCGCAATTTAGCAAGTTGTTTGGCGCAATATCTCCGCAAATCTTCATATACCCCGCCTTGGACAGTGCAGGCGAGCAGCATTTTTCCCTTCTCCTTCATACTTTTCCTTGCTCTTTTTAGCGTTTCAGCTACCTCTTTTTTTACTTTTTCATATTCGCTCTCTTCTGAAAAAATGTCAAGAATTGTCCCTATATCGCTACCTATGTCACGCTGAAATTTAACAATTTCTATTGGGTCAATCTCTATGCCATACATATACATTTGGAAGGAACCAGAATCTGTCATTATAGGGCGATTGAAATTGAGGATTGAATGCAAACCCTCTTTCAATGCCCTGTTCCTGAGTTTTTCATCATTGTATATGATATATGAATTTGTTATCACAGCCTGCGCTCCCATTTCAAGCATTTCATTTGGGTGTACTGGCATAAAATGAGGATTTATTACTGGCAGAATGGTGGGTGTGCTTATTTTGCCATGTGCCGTTTCAAGAATTCCGATCCTTGCTAAGCCATCCCTTGCTTTTATTTCAAACATGTGGATATAAGCGAGGAAAGTTATAATGTTTTGTTATTTTTCTATGTTTTCAAAAATTTTCTTAGCTCCCTCGCCACCTCCTCTGGCTTTTTCTCCAGTATAACTTCTTCATGAAGTTTCTCAAAAAACATGCAATCATTTCGATAATACTTCACCATGTTCTGTCGGGTTATGCATCTAAAATGAGGCGGGATAGAATCATCGAAGGAGGAATAGATGGCAATATTGAAACTATTTCTGTCAATACTCGCATAATATGAAATAATCTTTTCAAGAACAGAGGCAATATTCGATATGTTGCCATTCAAAGAGCCTTTAACTACGCCTACAATCTCATTGAAACCAAAGGGAGCAAAAGGAGTGAAAATCTCTATATTATCAACGCTACCAACAAATCTCTCGCTTTTAACTTCCTCACGCACATATTCTTTAAATGCATTTTTGTCCTCCATTACCTTTTCCATGTATGTCGTTGGGTGCTCACTCGCAACAACTTGCATATGCGGATGCAAAATGCTGGCGCCTGCTGGCATCATGTAGTTCCAGTTTATGGAAAAATATTTTGCTTTTTCATCCATTTCCCTAACCTTTTCAAGATATTTCATGCAAAGCTCAAGATTATTTTCTATCATTGTGGCGTTAAAGTCACCGGGCTTTATGTAATGTTTTTTGAAGGCGCATACAGCGCTGTGGGCAGCATATGGGTTTATGTTTGGAAAGAGAAAAGCATGCTCATTTTCAAGCATTTCCTTCCCAAAAATTTTTTCATCGAACTTTGCCAGCTTTTCAGGCATGCAGAAAACGCATGGCTTGTTTATAACCTCATCAAAGTTTTCCACAGATGTGATTTCCAGCCCCACTCTTGCCATTATTCTTACTCTCCTCTTCCAGAAACTGTCTTTTCTCACTTCAACCGTTTTCTCCTCTCCAAGAACTATGGTTTTTTCAACCCATTTCTGGAACATATCTGGTATATTGCCTTTATTAAAAATTCTTCTCCCTCATCGCCTCCAATATTTTTTCAACAACTTTTTCTGGAGGGATATTAGTCGTATCGATTACAATATCATAAATGGAGGTGTCGTTCAAATCTATGCCATAGAATTTCATATATCTTCTCCTCTCGCTCTCCTCCCTTTCCTTCACTTCCTTCCTTTTTTCAAAAAAGTCTCCTCCCTCCCTCTCCATTATCCTCCTTATTCTTTCCTTTTCATTGCAATCAAGCCATACCTTAAAAGCAGGTATTTTCTTTAAATGCGCAATCCATCCAGAGAGGCGCCCCTCCATGATAATATTGCCCTTTCTCATCATCTCTTCCTGTTTTTTGTCAAGCTCCACATCAATTTCTGGGTGTTCTTCGCAGTATTTCTCAAAAAATTCAAGCGACATTTTATTTTTTTCAGCCATTTCTCTAAAAATCATACCTACATTAACATAATTTAAATTTAATCTTTCAGCAAGCATTTTTGCCACAGTTGTTGTGCCGCTGCCTGGCAATCCGCTTATAGTGATTGTTCTTTTATCCATTTTAGCCTCAAGAGATATTGTATAATCTGTGTTAGAGGTATGGAAAGAAGCATGTACAAGAGAATCCAGTTGGGGAAGAGTATGGGGTTGTCAAAGAAGCTAACATGGAGATGCCAGGGAGTATCGAAGTAATGATGAAGCTCGGGCGTCATCAGAAAGTCCCATATCCATGTGAATACTGGAACAAAGATGAGGAGGGTAATGGGCATTAAGCGCATCTGTTTTGATGAAATCTCACTCTGCATTTTCATGATTTCCATCTGCATCTTCTGCATTTTTTTCATCATATGCTTGTTTTTGCTTCTCATCGCTTCTCTATATTTTTTCTGAAATTCCGCCACTATATGCTGCATTTTTGCCATTTCCACCCAGTTCGTTGCGAAGTGGCGAAGTGTGGCAGAAATGGTTATAACAATGGAGCCTGCAAGGAATATGGTTAATACTGGATATTTATAATTGAATCCAAAAATCGGGAAAAATATCGTGCCCACCGCATTGCCCAACGCCGTCCTGATGTTGGGGTCAAATATGATGAGTAAAGATAGCATGAGCAAAAGGAAGAATCCCATTGAAGATTG
>JAGHBD010000126.1 GCA_021161135.1 Thermoplasmata archaeon | reverse complement strand
AGTTTGGAATTCTATGGTTATTTGGAAACACCGTATGAGGCTTTCTGGAGAAAATTATCTCCAGAAAGTCTTATTCATGTTATGGAGGAGAGAATAATATGAATGGGAAAAATAAATATAGCGGAAAAAATTTCAGGACTACACAGTTTTTTTAAAATATGTAATGCATGGTTTAACCTTTCCTCTTTTCCTTCCAGACCTTATTTTCATCTATTATGTGAATGACTTCCCATCCATCTGATTTAAGTTTCATCGCTATGAAGCGGCGATGGCATCTGAAAGGTAATCTTTCTGCACACATTATTGCAACCCTCCCTTTACTTGCAATTTCTTTCAACGTCTCGTAACTTTCTTTCCATCTCTTGTTTTTCATCCATTCTTCATATCCTCCTCTATATCCTCCCAGTTCCTCCAAATGGAGATATTCAATACCTCTTGCCAAAAGCCATTTTTTCATATTTTCTTTCTTGAAAATATCCATTTTTGATGTGGGAAAGCGTCGAACATCCACTATTGTTACGATGCCGTATTTTTTAAGTAACCCCAGAAATTCTTTCATGCTTCTATTTGAATGTCCTATGGTGTATATTTTCACACATCAAAATTTCTTTATACACCTTCAATTTTTCCATTGTGAAAAAAATTGTTTTGATGGGAAATCCAAATGTTGGCAAAAGCGTAGTATTTTCTCGTTTAACCGGAGCCAGAGTAATAGCATCCAACTATCCAGGAACAACAGTCGATTTTTTTAAGGGCACAATGAAAGTTGGGAAAGAAACATATGAGATAATAGATGCACCTGGCACATATTCCCTCCAACCCTCCAACAAGGCGGAGGAGGTGGCAAAAAAGCTATTCGAGGAAGCCGATATAGTCATAAATGTTGTTGATGCAACAAATCTTGAAAGAAATCTTTATCTCACGCTTCAATTGCTTGAGGGCAACATCCCCGTTATCATAGCCCTCAACATGTGGGATGAAACAAAACATTTGGGTATAGAAATAGATGTTGAAAAACTTGAAAAAGAACTTGGAGTGCCTGTCGTTCCTACTGTTGCTTTAACAGGAGAAGGAATAAAGAAGCTTGTTGAAAGATTAAAAGAGGCTAAAGCCCTCGCTTTAAAACTCACTGAAGAGGAAAGATGGATTAGAATCGGAGAGATAGTAAGGAAAGTTGCAAGGATATACCATCGACATCATACATTGCGAGATAGACTTGCAGAGATTACTATAAAACCACTCACAGGCATACCCATCGCCTTTGCAATTCTTTTCTTCTCCTTGCTGGCTGTAAAATTCATAGGAGAGGGAATAGCCACACTTTTGGATCCGATTTTTAATGCATATGCGGGTATATTATCTCATTTAAGTGATTATTTAGGAGAAGGGATTGCGAGAGATATTCTCATTGGCCAGCTTATAGATGGAGAAATCTCATTCGAAGAATCTCTTGGTGTGCTTACAACAGGCGTATATGTTCCTTTTGGTGTTGTTTTGCCATATATAATAGCATTTTATGCCATCCTTTCTCTGCTGGAGGATACTGGCTATCTGCCTCGCTTGGCTACACTAGCCGATAATATTTTTCATCATCTTGGTATGCACGGCTATGGCATTATTCCTGTTTTCTTAGGCTTAGGATGCAATGTTCCAGGTGTGCTGGCGACTAGAAGCTTGGAAACTAGAAAGCAGCGATTTATTTCCATGACGCTTCTTGCCATTTCTGTGCCATGTATGGCACAGTCTGCAATGATTTTTGGTGTGCTTGGAGCATATGGTATAAAATATATAGTTATGGTTTTCATTACCCTCGCCATAATATATATCATCGCAGGCATTATATTAAGCAGGATTGTAAAAGGAGAAAGTCCTGAAATTTTCATGGAGATACCGCCATATAGGGTGCCGAGTTTAAGGGCTGTGGCAAAAAAACTGGCAATGAGAATACAATGGTATCTAAAAGATGCAATACCATGGCTCTTCTTTGGCGTTTTTGCTATAAATGTGCTTTATGTAATCCATTTCATAGATTTTTTAAGCAATCTCTTCAAGCCAATTGTGGTAACATGGTTTGGCTTAAAAAAGGAGGCTGCCGTCGCCCTTATTGCTGGCTTTCTGCGAAAGGATCTTGCGGTTGGCATGCTTCTTCCCCTCAATATGTCGCCTGAGCAGCTCGTTATAGCGTCGACAATACTTACGATATATTTCCCATGTGTTGCAACCTTCACTATTCTTATTAGGGAGCTTGGTTTAAAAGATATGTTCAAAACCCTTGCAATCATGCTTTTTGTTGCCTTTGTTGTTGGAGGAGTGCAGCGATTGCTTTTAATAGGATGGTAGCAAAATTTGAAATAAAAGGAGGATATTAGACATAATGCAGATGAAAGTCAGAATAGCCTCAAAACAGATAGAAAAGAAGCTTGTTGAAACAGCTAAGAAATTCAGGGAGAATCCTTTACTTGCCTTGCCCGAATGCATGGGAGATTGTAAAAAATGTTATTTTGAAAAGTTGAAAAAAGATGTGGAAAAACTAAGGGAGCAGAAATATATTGAGAAATTCGCGGGAAAGAAAGGTTTTATTGGAGCTTTAGCTTCTGTTATTCTTCTCTCAGAGCAAAAAATACCTTATGTAGCCCATATGAAAATTGGCGGCGAAAACATATACTATGCAAAAAGAGGAAAGGCAAAGGATGAGATGCTTGCTGGCTTGCAGAACTGGGATAAGCCCCATATAAGATTACTTGCCTATCTTGAAATGGCGAGGAAAAAGAAAGTCAATCTTTTTTCCATGCCCGATAAACTTATTTGTTCAAAAGAACCACCTCAACAATTCATTGAATATATGAAAAGCTTGTTTTCATGTGATGGTAACGAATATATAGAAATAGTATGGAAGGGGGAAAAGATAAAGGCTTGTAGCAATAGAAATACGCTGCTTGAGATGAAGAAGTATTTCCATTATCCTGATTTTGAAGACGAAATAAAGCTGGATATAAAAATAGAAGTTGTAAAATGTAAGATGAAATGCGAAGAGTGTTTAATAAAAGATGCACTCCAGCAAAAGCTCGATTTCAGCCATTATATAAACGGCGAAATGAGCGATAGAAGCTTTATGGAAAATTACAGGAAAAAAATAATGTGGAATATAGAAGGTATCAAGGTTTTTATGATAGGCAATGAATGCTATGGAAACAACATTGAGGCTTTCATGGAAATACTTTCTCCAAAGGAATGGGAGGAAGAGGCAGTGAGGGAAATTCTAAGATATGAAAGAAAGGCAATAATACTCGAGCAGCCATCTGCTGCAAAACTGCTGGAAAAATACGGTGTCAATCTTGAAAAATTAAAAAAGGAATACTATGAGAAAAAGAGGGAGAAAATTTTAAAGAATCTCCCAAAAATTGAAGGAGGGAAAATAGCGGAATTTGTGGATTCTCTGGCGAGGGCATATAGGGTAGAAGGAAAGGAAGGTGTTATGAAATTGCTCAAAGATAGGAAAATGGATGTAAAAGAAAAGGCGATTTCATATGCTTTCCTTTATGCAATGGGTATAAAAGGGGAGGAGTGGAAATACACAAAAATGGAGATTGAATTTGGAAAACATCTTGCGAGGCACGTAAAGAAACTGCTGACAGAAGAAGGGGAAAATTATGAGAATGCATTTCGCCAATTGCTAAAGGAGGTGGGATAGTGCCTGTGGAGCGCTCATGTGGAGGTGTAATATTCAGGGAAGGGAAATATCTACTGCTCAAATATGGCTGGGGGCATTGGGGTTTTGTCAAGGGAAATATAGAAAAAGGAGAGAGTCTCGAGGAAACCTTCTTTCGGGAGGCAGAGGAGGAAGCTGGGCTGAAAAAAGAAAATTTGAAAATTCTGGAAGGATTTATGGAAAAAATAAGCTATTTTTATAAAAGGGAGGGAAAGACCATCTATAAAGAGGTGATATATTTGCTTGCTGAAAGCAATACATATGATGTTAAACTCTCGCACGAACACACAGATTTCGCCTGGCTTGATTATGAAAATGCTTTGGAAAGAATCACATATGAAAATGACAGGAATGTTTTGAGAAAAGCTCGCCTCTTTTTAAAAAGAAGAAAAATAGTCTGAAAGGTTTTTTATTTTCCCTGCCGTTTCATTTTCATGAGATATGAAGGAGAGGAAAAGAAAATTGGTAGGGACGCAATTAGCATCATTCGCCTTATACTGCTCTTTGTTATTCCTATAGTGGCATATGGTGTGGCTATTTTCCCTACGCTGTTTTCCTAATGTTTATTCTTAAATTCCTTGACATAAGCAATCTTTTCCTCCTTATTTTCTCCATATTTCTTGTTGTTGCATATCTTATACTCGTTTTCTCCACCATCTTCTCCACCGCCTTCTTTATAAATGTTATGAATCTGAAATATGAGGAAGGAGAATATGGAAAATCTTTGAGGGATAAAACAGCCTTTAAATACGCCCTGTATTTTGCCCTTTACTATCCTACTTACCGACTGATAAACATATTTGTACTACCTCCAATAAAATCATTCTATCTTTCTATGATAGGATATAAAATAGGAAAAAATGTCTTTCTTGCTGGTGAAGAATGGATTGCTGACCCGTGTGTCATAGAAATTGGAGATACTACAATGGTTGGAGGCAGAGCGCTTATAACAGGACATCTTGCAGAAGACAAGTTAAAGATAAAGAGAGTAAAAATAGGTAAGAACTGTCTCATAGGCGGGGAAACCTTCATAATGCCTGGAGTAACCATAGAAGAGAATGTGGTTGTGGGAGCAAAAAGTCTCGTAACAAAAAATAAAAGGCTGGAAAAGGGAAAAGTATATGCGGGAATACCTGCAAAAGAAATAAAATGAGGAGTTAGCTCCTATATCTCGCTGCCTCGGGATTTATGCAATTTGGCGGTATCTTGCCCTTCAATGCTGCTAGGACATTTTCTGCTACCATAACAGCCATTCTGCTCCTTGTTTCATATGATGCCGAGCCTATATGGGGTGTTAAAACGACGTTCTCCAGTTCTTTTAGCTCAGGCTCAATTTCAGGCTCATTTTCGAATACATCCAAAGCTGCTCCTCTGATCCACCCTTCTTTTAATGCTTTCACCAAAGCCTTTTCATCGACACATTTTCCTCTACCAGTATTTATCAGATATGCAGATGATTTCATCATTTTTAGCTCCTTTTCTCCAATCATGTGATATGTTTCAGGTGTCAGAGGAGTATGGAGGGAAATGAAATCTGCTTCTCGAAGCAAAGTTTCCAAATCCACGTATTCTGCGTTACACTCCTTTTCAAAATTTTCTTTCCTCTTTCTACTATAATAGAGTATGCGCATATTGAAACCCTTTGCCCTCCTCGCTACTGCCTGCCCTATTCGCCCTGCCCCTATTATGCCAAGTGTTTTACCATAAACATCGCTGCCAAGGAGCAGCATCGGAGCCCACCCTTTGAATTTTCCCTCTCGCATGAAATTGTCGCCTTCCACGATTCTGCGGGCAGCCGCCATTATGAGAGCCCATGCAAGGTCTGCAACTGTTTCAGTGAGTACGCCAGGTGTGTTTGTAACAAAAATGCCTCTTTTTGTTGCCTCACCCACGTCAATGTTGTCATATCCTACCGCATAGTTTGCTATTATTTTGAGATTAGGAGAAGCATTCATGACCTCGCTATCGATTTTGTCAGTGAGGAGGCATATAAGGGCATCTTTTCCCCTCATCCCTTCAATGATTTCTTGCTTGCTGGGTGGCGCATCTCCTTCATATATCTCTACTTCATGCTCATCGAGCATTTTCAATCCTTCTTCAGGCAACCTCCTGGTGATAAAAATTTTCGCCATGATGGTGAATATTTCATCTCTTTTTTATTTTTACTCGGTTTAGGTTTTATCGATAGTCATTCAATTGGTATGTAAAGAAGAAAAAGCAAAAATAGTGGGCCCGCCCGGATTTGAACCGGAGTCTCAGGCTCCCAAAGCCCGAAGGATAACCAAGCTACCCCACGGGCCCCTTCCATCGTAAAATACAAAAGGATAAAAAACTTTTCTGCTGATGAGAAAGTTTGCTGCCTATCTCGTATTAGCCCTATCTCTTCTAACCATATATGGCTCTGCTGCCTTAACTCTGGCAGTCAAACAAGAATATGAGATTAATACCCAGATAATAGTGTATTCAATGATATTCAATTTCATGGTAATGTTTGTCCCAGCTGTACTTTTTGTTTTACTCATGTATGGAGAGATATGGAAAAAGCTGTATTACAGAAAAGAGAAGGCATTAGAAAGTATGATATATGGCATTTTGACAGCAATTGCTTTTATGGTAATGACTGCTGTGATATTATATGGAATTGGTTACGAAGAAGAAAATCCACTTGCAGAGGAAATTGGAAAAAACATTAACATACCGTTAGCTTTTGCAATATCTATAATGGCGGCCATAACTGAAGAAACCTTTTTCCGCTCCCTTATACATATGCATCTCGAAAACAAAATTGGCTTTATTCCCGCATCATTAATTTCATCTTTTTTATTTGCAGTGGCACATCTTGAATATCAAACATTTCTGCAAATCATTATGCCATTCATCTTTGGCGTGATACTGGCTTTTCTCATTCATAAATTCCATAACGTTATTGCCCCTATGGCTGCCCATTTTATTTACAATTTTATAGCTCTCAGCATGTTATAAATTGCTGGTTCATATGCTGCGACGATAGAAATTCTTTTGTGGAAAGCGAATGGAGCACTCCTTTGCCAGTTACAATGCCCAAGAATATGTT
>JAGHBD010000137.1 GCA_021161135.1 Thermoplasmata archaeon | reverse complement strand
GTGTGTGGCCACATGCTTTGATAAGGGCAGATGATGAGCCAGTTATTGTGGAAAGAGGCGTTGCCATACTTGAGAAGGCATTTATTGAGGCACCAAGAAAAGTCGTTATCGGAGAGGGGAGCATAATTTCTCATGGAGCTATAGTTCATGGGTCAATCATAGGTAAGAATGTGCTTGTAGGAATAGGTGCAGTTGTTCTTGGGGTTAGTGTGGGTGAAAATAGCATAATAGCAGCTGGTGCTGTGGTAACGAAAGATGTGCCGCCATATACCATGGTAGCAGGAACGCCGGCAAGAGAAATAAGGAAAGTTGATGAAAGGGATATGGAAAAACTGGAGGCAATGAGACAGGAGCTGAGAGAAAAAGCATTTTATCTGAAGAGAGATTGAGGCACGTTAGCCATCGATATACTTAAAAACCTGTTCAACATAACAGTATTAGGGATAAAAATGAATAAAGGCATCATTGTTTCAATGTTGGTGGGTGTCTTGCTCATCAGCCTGTCCAGCGCTTTAGATGGTCCAACTGCCAATTTTACATGGGAACCAGCTAAACCAAGCACTGCTGATGTTGTGCATTTTTATGACCAATCTACGCCCCAGACAGATATAGAGGAAAGAGTATGGTATTTTGGAGACGGAAACGGTTCTGTTGAGAAAAATCCAACACATCAGTATGCTAGACCAGGCACCTACACTGTTACCCTCGTTGTTGTATGGAATATAAGCGGTAATGTTACAGCAGACGTGGCAGAAAAGGAGATAACGATTGCAAATCAGCCACCTGTTGCAAATGCTGGTCCTGATAGAATTGTAACAACAAGAACTGTTGAATTCAATGGCTCGGAAAGCTATGATCCAGATGGAGAAATTGTCGCCTGGCACTGGAGATTCGGAGACGGCACAACAGGTACAGGCAAAGTAGTGCAGCATACATATGCGAATGATGGAATATATACTGTTACATTGAATGTTACAGATGATTTTGGTGCTTATGATACGGATACCTGCCAGATAGTTGTCGATACATCTTCACCAATTACAACCGCTGAACTTAATGGTACGATGGGTAGCAACGGATGGTTTGTGAGCAATGTGACTGTCACGCTTTCAGTTAATGAAACGGTGAGTGGGGTAAATGCAACATATTACAGACTTGATGGAGGAAACTGGAGTGTTTATGAAGAGCCATTTACAATAAGTGATGAAGGTGTTCATCTCCTCGAATTTTATTCAGATGATAATGCAGGAAATGTTGAGAATGTAAAAAATGTTACCATAAAAATAGATAAGACAGCCCCATCGATTGAGCTTACAACACCACAGGAAAAAAGACTGTATATTTTTGGCAGGAGCATACTTCCAACATTCAGGAAAACAATTATAATCGGCAAGATAACAGTTGAAGCAAATGCAACGGATAATATAGGCGTGATGAATGTGAAGTTTTTCGTCGATGGCACAGAGATGGCAAATATAACCACGCCCCCATACCAGTGGAAGTGGGGAGGCGCTTTTGGAAACAAAAATCTTACCGTAGTTGCGTATGATGCCGCCGGCTTGGAGGATAGCCGGAGTGTAGATGTGCTTATATTCAGCCTATTCAAACCAAGGGATAGCAGCGAAATAGGAGCAACTGAGATAGAAACTTTGTAAATACTATGTTAAATGACGTAAAAAGTTAAAAGCTACCATCTAATTATGGGTAGGGCCCGTGGGGTAGCTTGGTTATCCTTGTGGCTTCGGGAGTCATAGACCCGAGTTCAAATCTCGGCGGGCCCATAACTTTGCTTCGCTTACCTTTTATTTCAGATACTAGTTGTCAAAACCAGAATGAATGGAATTGCCTGAATAATAACCTTTTTCCAATTCTTCATTGCTTTTCCTTCATATTGTTTGCTTTCCTGAATGTGCCAAGTAGATATGTTTTCCTCCATTCAGCTTACACAAATTCTAAATTTACGCCATCTATATACACGATGAGAAAATTAAGGGACAGATTACGTAAAATAAATGGCAAAGGATACAAAGCATATAAAGAGATTGAGGGGAGATATAACTTTGGAGATTACACTCTCTTCATTGAGCATGTCCAGAGCGATCCATTTGCTCCTCCTTCTGCTTGCAGGATTGTTATTCCGAATATGTTTCCTGAGGAGTTTTATCTGAATGAAAGCAGAAAGGTTGCATTTGAAGATTATCTTACGAGAGTATTTTATGAAGCAGCGAGCAGAAAAAGTAAGAGGAGGGGGAGTGGAAAAAGTGGCATAATAACCATATTAAAACCCAGCCAGCAGATTTTGAAAAGGAGTAGCGTTATGGCGAATGAAAATATAGAGGCGAGATTTTATGTTGGTTTGCCAGCCCATGGCAGAAAAATAGTGGCAAAGGAGGCGGAAAAAATATTTTTCGAAATTTTGCCAGAAATCGTGGAGAAATCGCTTAAGTATAATAAGGCTGAGCATAAAAAAATTCTTGAGCATGTGAAAATTGCAGAGGATGCTGATTTTATAAGAGAAAATTTGAGGAAGCATGGCTTGGTTGCATTTGTCGCCAACAATTCGATTTTACCAAGGGAAAGCGGTATCTCAGAAAAACCACTCCGCAAAGCCATTCCATTCAAATCTCCAGATAGTTTGGAAGTAGAATTTGAATGCCCAAATCGCAGCGTAAAGGGAATGGGAATAAAGGAAGGAGTTACACTCATTGTAGGTGGTGCATATCATGGAAAATCCACGTTACTTGATGCAATAGCAAAAGGCATATACAATCATGTGCCCGGAGATGGCAGAGAGTTTGTAATTACAAGAGAAGATGCTGTAAAAATAAGGGCTGAAGATGGAAGATATGTGGCAAACGTTGATATATCAAGTTTTATATCCCGCCTTCCTAATGGTACAGATACAACAAATTTTTGCACAACAAACGCTTCTGGAAGTACTAGCCAGGCAGCAAATATTTGCGAGGCATTGGAAGTGGGCGCAAAACTTTTGCTGATCGATGAGGATACATCAGCAACCAATTTGATGCTGCGTGATAGAAGAATGCAGGAGCTTGTTCCGAAAGAAAAAGAGCCGATTACACCCATCATAGATATGATTCCATCTCTTCGTAATTTTGGAGTAAGTATAATAATGATTGCCGGTGGCATAGGAGAATATTTTGATGTTGTGGACACTGTCATTATGATGGATGAATATGTGGTAAAAGATGTTACAGAAAAGGCGAAAAAAATTGCAATGAAATTCGCCAGTATGCGTAAGAGAGAGAAACCGAGGGAAATTAAGGTGAGAAATCGCTATCCCTTGCCAGAGACAATAAATCCTTACATAAAAGAAAAGGTAAAAATCAAGGCTCCAGATATGAGCAAACTACAGTTTGGAAAATATACCATAGATTTAAGCAAAGTGGAGCAGATAGTTGAGAGGGGGCAGGTGAAGGCAATAGGAGATATACTCCATAAAATTGCAGGAGATTTCAAATATAAAAGCATCAGAGAAGTCATGGATGAAATAGATAGAAAGATTATAGCAATGCTCCCTCCAAAAGGAGAATATGCAGAGCCGCGTAAATATGAAGTTGCTTTCGCCCTCAATCGCCTTAGAAGCTTAAAATGCAGGCAAAAGAGCTAACCTTTTTGTATTTCTGCCACTTTAACTTTATGTTCAAGAATAGACATGCACTCAAGAAAAAAGATGTTAAAAAAATAACAGAAAAGCTCGAAAAGATTTTAGGATGTAATGTAGAAGGGGAAATGGAAATTGCAGAATACAAGGAATGGAAACTCCTTTTTATAGATGGCAAAATATATGGTTTTTTTGTTGATGATATGCCCTTCCTAAATGTGGAAGGATTGAAAAGATTCAAAGCAAATAAAAGAAAAGTATCTGTGGATGATGGAGCAATAAAATTCATTTTGAATGGAGCAGATGTCATGGCACCTGGCGTTGTTGATGCAGATGAAAGCATAACAGAGGGAGATGTTGTATGGGTAAGCGATGTGCGGGGCCTGCCGCTTGCTGTTGGTATAGCATTAATGAATGGTAAGGAAATGGTTGCTGCCAGAAAGGGGAAGGCAGTGAAGAATATACATCATATAGGAGATGAGTTGTGGAAATTGAGTAAAGATTGATGCACAAGCTTTTAATAATGGTTGGCATTAAAGCATTGATTCATTGGAGGTGATATCATTGTCATTGGATCCCTCAGCGGCAAAATATTTGATTAAGGCTAAAATAAAGGTGGATGGAATAGTTGATAGAAGCGATGTAATAGGAGCAATTTTTGGGCAGACAGAAGGCTTAATGGGCGAGGAGCTCGATTTAAGAGATTTGCAGAAATCTGCAAGGATAGGAAGAATTGAAGTGGAATTGAAACAGAGTGGCGGCAAAAGTGAGGGCGAGCTAACACTCACATCTGCATTGGAAAAAGTGGAAACAGCGATAGTGGCTGCTGCCATTGAGAGTGTTGATAGAATAGGACCATGTAAGGCAGAAATTAAAGTCGAGAAAGTTGAGGACATAAGAATATCAAAAAGAAAGAAACTTGTGGAGAGAGCGAAGCAGATTTTGCAGGAGATGATAAAACAGAGCAAGGAGGAGATGCCTGATCTGGCAGAGGAGATAAAGCAGTCGGTGCAGGTGGAGGAAATAATATACTATGGCCCGGAGCGCCTTCCTGCTGGCCCCAACATTGACAAAAGTGATGCAATAATAATTGTTGAGGGAAGGAATGATGTTGTCAATTTGCTGAAGCATGGAATAAAGAATGCGATAGCTGTGGAGGGAACGAGCATACCAAAAACAATCATCGATTTGTGCAATGAGAAGATAGCCACAGCCTTTGTGGATGGAGACAGAGGAGGAGAGTTGGTGCTTCGGGAACTTCTTCAGGTTGCAGACATTGATTTTGTAGCGAGGGCACCGCCTACGAGAGAGGTGGAAGAGCTTTCCTACAAGCTCATAATGAAAGCTTTGAAGAATAAGGTGCCAGCTGACCAGTACATGGAGAATGCAGGAATAAAGAAGGAAAAGAAGAAAAAGGCAGAGGGAGAGTATGGAAGATACAAAGAATTACTTGATGAAATAAAAGGCAATCACACTGCAGTCTTTCTGAATGAAAAGGGAGAGGAAATGAAAAGGGTGGAGACAGAAAAAATGCTGGAGGAGATTGCAAAGGAGAAACCAGCTGTTGTGGTGTTCGACGGCATAGTTACCCAGCGTCTTATAGATAATGCATATGAAAATAAAGTGAAGAAAATCGTTGCCACAGCCCTTGGAGAGGTAACGAAAATTCCAAAGGCATTGAAAATAATAACTGAAAAGCAGCTTGGATAAAATGTATTCAAAAAAAGTAATGGACCACTTTTTGAATCCCCGCAATAAAGGAAAGCTGGAAGATGCGGATGCAGTAGGCAAAGTAGGCAATCCTGTTTGCGGAGATGTAATGTACATTTATATCAAAGTCAAGGACGGAAAAATAGAAAAAATCGGATGGGAAACAATGGGCTGCGCTGCTGCGATAGCAACTTCTTCGATGATAAGCGAGCTTGCAAAAGGAAAAACGCTTGAAGAGGCAATGAAAATAAGCAAAAAAGATATTGCCGAAGCCTTAGAAGGACTTCCGCCAATCAAAATGCATTGCAGCAATCTGGCGGCGGAGGGGCTGCATAACGCTATAGAGAATTACCTAAATAGAGAGAAAATTATAAAGGAGCTGGAGGAAGTCGTGGATAGGAAGGATGCGGAAGCTCTTTTCAGGATAGGAATAACGGGAATAGAAGATTTAAAGAAAGCATCGATGGAGGAAATTGCCAATGCTGTTAGCGACAAAGGAATGGAAAGGATAAAAAATTTCCTCAAAAAATGAGTGGCAATATTTTTGTTTTTACAGGGGATGGTAAGGGAAAAACCACAGCTGCTATAGGAATGGCTTTACGGGCAGCAGGACATGGAAAAAAGGTTGTGATTATTCAATTCTTGAAAAAGGGAATGTATGGCGAGATAAAAGCACTTAAAGAAATGGAAAATATAGAAATATATCAGTTTGGTAAAAAGGAATTTGTTTTTGAGCCAGATGAAGAAGATTTTGAACTCGCAAGAAATGCCTTAGAATTTGCAAAAACAAAATTGCATGAAAAGCCATTCATGCTCATCCTTGATGAAGTGAATATTGCTCTCTTCATGGGGCTTTTGAGCATTGATGATATCGTCAGCTTACTGGAAAATAGGAGAGACACTCACATAGTGCTAACGGGAAGAAATGCTCCTCAAAAATTAATTGATTTGGCAGATGTTGTTACGGAAATGAAAAAAGTGAAACATTATTATGATACTGGAAAAGAAGCTGAGAGCGGCTTGGAATATTGAATCATGTTATGTTAAATCATATATATTGGCTCTCCATTCACTTTTTGATGAACCATTATCTGCCAAAAAAAGCAGAGATTTTACACTCTGAACAGTATCCTTTTGATAAAAAACTCTTTAGGATAAAAGCCTCCCTTGATTTTACACCCGGCCAATTTGTTGAAATTTCTCTTCCAGGTATAGGAGAATTTCCAGTATCCATATGCTCATCACCTTCTGAAAAGGAATATTTTGAAATATGCATCAAAAAGGTGGGCAGAGTTACATCATATCTGATGAATTTTGGCGAAAGCGATTTTATTGGATTTCGCGGCCCTTTAGGAAATGGTTTCCCAATGGAAAAAGTGAGGGGCGAAGATGTTGTTGTCATTGCTGGTGGTCTTGGCATTCTTCCGCTGCGAAGCTTTATAAAGGAGAGTATCCGAAGAAAATGGTGCAATTCGTTAAAAATTCTTTATGGAGTGAGAGAGCCAGATGAGATGCTGTTCAGAAACGAGTTGGAGGAATGGGCAGGCGAAGCGGAGGTGATAGAAGTTTTTGAGAAAGGAGGAAAAAGGCAGGGGTATGTCAGCGATTTTATAGAGGAGGCAGAACTTAACGGCAATGAAATAGCTTTTGTTTGCGGACCACCAGCAATGTTCGTGCCAGTTGTGACAAAGCTGTTAAATGAAGGATTGAAAGAAGAGAGAATATTTCTTTCCCTTGAAAGAAGAATGAAATGTGGGATAGGTAAATGTGGGCATTGCATTGTTGGAGGAAATAAATATACATGCATAGATGGTCCTGTTTTCAGCTATGCAGAATATAAAAAAATAAAATTATAGGGAGGGCGGAGCTACTTCTCGTCCTCTCCAGCCCAGTATGGCTTCTTTATGTACTCATAGATTTTCTGCGCCGCTATTGTACCGTGGGCAGCACCCACAATGAGCAGGCGGAAAGCACCTTTGAGAATACCAACTGCGAAAACGCCCTTTACATTTGTTCTCTGCCTGTTATCTGCTATTATATAGCCTCTATCATCTGTTTCCACGCCTATCTTCTGGAAAAATTCAATGTTTGGCTTAAGACCCACGGCAAGAATTATTTTATCAACTTTAATTACCTCTTCTTCCCCTGTCTTATTGTTGTAAAGCAGCTTCCTCCACCTTATCGCTTCCTCTTATTTCCTTAAGCTCTGTATTAAGTTTTATATTGATTTTTCCGCTCTCCTCCATTTTCCTTACACTATCATCTAAAGCCCTAAACTTATCTCTTCTGTGTATGATTGTAATCTCATCTGCCAGATCCAGCAAATCCAGGGCGGCATTTACAACAGTATCTCCTCCAATGAACCTCTCTCTCTATGAGTGGTGCTTTAACATGTCATCAAAGTAATGACAAAGTAAAAAATATAAAAATATGTTGATATTCATGTCACTCATGAAAACAGATGTATTAATAATTGGAGGAGGTCCCGCGGGAATAGTCACTGCTGTAACCGCTAAGCAGAACTATCCAGAGAAGAAAATAGTTGTTGTAAGAAGAGAGAAGAGGGTTGTCGTACCCTGTGGTATTCCATACATCTTTGGAACATTGAAGGATGTAGAGAAAAATATAATTCCAGATTCTGTTTTAACCAGTAAAGGCATAGACATACTTGTGGATGAGATTGAAGATGTTGATATTGAAAAAAAAGTTGCGAAGAGCAAATCACATGGAGAGATAGAGTTTGAGAAATTGGTATTGGCCACAGGCTCAAAACCTATAAAGCCGCCCATAAAGGGGATTGATGGAAATAATGTTTTCTTTGTTAGGAAAAATCCAGAATATCTCCAAGAATTGATGAAAAGGATTAATGAGAGTGAGAGCGTAGTGATTATAGGCGGAGGATTTATAGGAGTGGAATTCGCAGATGATTTGAGGAAACTTGGAAAGAAAGTGAGTATAGTGGAGCTTCTTCCGCATATCCTCTCAACATCCTTTGATGACGAATTCTGTGAACTGGCAGAAGAAGAGTTAAGAAAAATAGGTGTGGAACTGTACACAAATTCAAAGGTTGTAGAAATAAGAGAGGATGGGGTTGTTTTATCCAATGGTAAGGAGATTGCTGGAGATATTGTGATAGTATGTGTAGGCGCTCGCCCGAACATTGATTTAGCAGAAAAAATGGGATTAAAGGTGAGTAAGAATGGCATTGTAGTAGATGAGTATATGAGAACTTCTCATCCAGATATATTTGCTGTCGGAGACTGCGCTGAAAAGAGAGATTTTTTCACAAGGGAAATTAAACCGGTTATGCTTGCTTCAGTAGCTACTGCAGAGGCTAGAATCGCAG
>JAGHBD010000048.1 GCA_021161135.1 Thermoplasmata archaeon | reverse complement strand
GGAATATTTCGAGAAGTAAAGCTAAAATTTTTGTTATATAACATATTGTTAAGCTTGTAAAATCATCAATTCTTTTTGATGATTTATCTTGGAGAAAGCAGCTTTTAGCAATTATTCAACACAGCATCAGAAGGCGAAATTTTATAAATGGAAAAAACTTTAGTATGTGGGTGACCTCATGGATAGACAGGATAAAATAGTGATATTAGCAGGAGTTGTTATTTTACTTATCTCTATAATGGGAATAGTATATCATGAAAAAACATATGTCGCTTCAGAGGAAGTCAAGAAAGTTTCCTATACTGTTTCATGGAAAGAATACAGTGATGAATTGGTTGATAGTGGTTTTGTAGGCAGAGATGGATGGGAGAATGGATACGAGATAGATTTACCAGAGAATGCTTATGTGTATCAAGTGGAAGTAAAAATCGACTGGAGTGATAATTTAAATTTCCATGGTCTCATACTCCCATGGAACTGGAGTGATAAGATAGAGGCATCGGTTAATATCAATGAACTTCAATTTTCTCAATCTGCTGGAGGATATGAGAGAATAGAGCTTGACGTATCCAAGGATAAACCAAAGGATTTTCAGGCAGATGTTGAGAGCAAAGAGGAACTCAACGAAATTTTGAAAAA
Source organism: Thermoplasmata archaeon (assembly GCA_021161135.1). Taxonomy (GTDB): domain Archaea; phylum Thermoplasmatota; class E2; order UBA202; family JdFR-43; genus JdFR-43. Next base: position 3,097 of record JAGHBD010000048.1, on the reverse strand, counting down.
TATGGCTTTAAATAAAATAACATGCAACGTAAGCCTTTCAATAACTCCAAAACCAATTTTCTTCGATCGTGGCAACGATTTCACGTTACACATAATTTACCATTACTGCATACCTGAAGTAAAGACTACGTAATTTCGTATCTCAGGAAAGCAGCTATTCCTCCGAGCGAGGCGAGGCGGCTGCCTCCTTCATGCCATTCATTTATTATTTCTACCTCTGCTCCCATTTCTTCCGCTTTTTTAATTAATTCTTCCTCCTCCATTACTATGCTGTTAAGGACGAATAACTTTTCCACTGCTCCCATCTCTACAGCCTTTTTTACTTCCTCCTTCCCATATGCAACTTTTTCATTTTTTGCTATTCTTTCCATTATCTCCTCCACGAACTTCATTTCCTTTGCCACTCTATTTTCTTTCATAACTTTTTCAATAATTCCTCTTCTGAGTGCTTCATAAACACCTGCCATGCCTGAATGGCTTACACTATCAACAAAATAATTTTTTAACTCGCCTTTAGAAAATTCAATAAATGCATCTTTTTCAAAACCAGGCCCAACGATAACAACTGGCAGATTCATGCTTTTAATTTTTGCAAGAATCTGTCCAAAATATTCTCTTTTATTGTCTTCATCCCCATACATTTTACCAGAACGATTTGAATAAATTGTTGCAACCTCCTCCACTCCATACTCATGAACTTTTGCAATTGTTGCCATTTCATCATCTATCGCCACGATAACAATTTTCGGATGTTTTTTCGTCGCTTCTCTAAGTCTTTTAAGTTGCCATTCTTTCCATTCTTTCTCTATCTTTATTTCCATTCCAGGCTCTACAGATATGGTGTGATATGCTCCTATTTCATCAACACCTTCAACAATTCTCCCCCTTATGCGCAACCTATCTGTAAATTTCTGAAATTCCTTATCTTCAACCTGTATTTTCAAATATACTCTTTCTTTCTCCTCCTTTTTACTTCTTATTTTATCGCTTTCTCCCTTCCTGCTCCTATATGTGAAGGCAGATACATAATCTCCTTTTTCCACAACATTATATACATGCCAGCAGTCCTCCTTTCCCTGCACAAGTATTTTCACCATTCCCTTCTTTAAATCCTGCTCAACAATTTTCATATCTTCTCCTCCTTCTTGGCAACTTTTCCAGGAGGTAAAGCAGCGAGCACCTCATCAACACTACATTGAAATATGGTTGCAAGCTCCTTAGCTACCTTATTTTTATCCTCTCCTCCAGGCACAAAAACAACCCATTTTTCTGCCCATTTCTTCACAGCATCAGGTGGCCCACCCATTATCTTTTCCTCATTATCCAGAATAATCTTACCAACAGCAGCCTCAAGCACACACTTCATATAATTTCTTTTGCCCCTGATAACGAAAGCGCCACGCGGCAAAAATTCTCCCGGCTCAGGATGTTTCGATACCTGCCAAGGATAAACCCAGTAAGCGCTGGCAACAGAAAACTGATTCCATGCTTTTGAATAGGAGGCAGCAAACTGGCAAGCCTCTTTTATTGTTTCCTCTCCTATATCTTTTTTATTTCCATGAATATCTCTTGCCTTTATAATGCATGATGGCGCTCCATGAACATCAGCATGCACGTATATGTCATCATCCTCCATGTATTTTTTCACAACCTTCTCATTCGTTTTTGCATCTTTTCCAGCTATAACCAAATTCCCCTCAGATGAAATGAACCATCTGTAATTCTCAAACCAGAATTTCTTTTTTCTTTCCTTTCTTTCTCTCCTTACCTTTTCTGATGTATCAATTTTATTCAGTTCCTCCAATTTTTTCTTTGCCTCCTCCATTGCTTTCTTTGCCCCCTCTATTTTTTCCCTCATTTTCTTACTCATCTCATACTTAATCTGGGCATTTTCATACACGCCTTTGGTTACATCAATTTCTACCTCTATGCTTTCATTGCCGAGAGGCAAAATTACCCATGCCTTTGGATATTTTTTTCTTATTGGCTCTTCCTCTCCCCTCAATATTTTCTCAATCATTTGATAATTTGCAAAAATTGCATCTCCCTGCATCCTATAAATTTTCTCTTCTTCCTTAAATCTCCTTATTGCTTCCTCCTGCTGTTTTATTTGCCTCTCTATTCTCTGTTTCTCCTCTTCTTTTTTTTCTTGCTGCAGTGTTTCCTTCTTCCGCAACACCCTATTAAAATATTCATCCATTGCTTCATTTACAGATGAAAATTTTTCTATCTCATAGCCCTCATATCTTTTTATAGGAAAGGGCAGAGCATCTATCTCCTTTCCATTTTCTTTAATGATAACTGGTTCAAACTCGCCGTATTTAAGCTTATTCAACATTTTTTTCATTTCATCAAAAAGCCCTCTTAGTTTCTCATTACCAACTTCATCAGCCTTTTTCCCCTTTTCAACATGAGCAGCAATACAAATTTCCTCTGCCCATTTTCCAGGCAAACCAATGGCAACGAGACCACGAACAATATCTCTTGCTTTACTAATTTCGTTAATAAACTCCTCAAAATTCATTTCCTCGGGATTTTTTTTCGATGGTGGAAAATCATATTTTTCTCCCATTTTCAGGGTTCGATGAGCCCATCGTTGGTAATGCATTGGCATTATTATTCTATAATTTTCATCAACAAGCACAATGTTACCATTTGGAAGAATCTCAAATATTATTCTGAAGGTATTCTCTCCCCTACCCACTTCAATTATGATGATGCGATCAAAATCATGTTGCCTCATACCCAAAATCTTTCCTCTACCCAGATATTTTCTCAAAGTCATGGCAAAAGGCGGCGGATGCTGCTGCGCCTCCGCCCTGTATCTGGTGAGGCACATCCATTTGCCGCTCTTTGAAAAAATTTCTGCCTTCTTCTTTCCTCCAACTCTTATATATACTTCATCGTTATCCTGATAAATTTTCTCGATATAACAGCCTTCAAGCTCTTTAAGCTCTCTGCATATTGCTGCAATATCGAATACATCCATTGCTTCTTTCACATCTTATATTTCCCTCTCCTTATAAATTGTTTCTGATGGACTTCTTTATCTGAAGATTATTTTCTCCGCCTCTTTTGCCACTTTTTCTTTATATTC
>JAGHBD010000043.1 GCA_021161135.1 Thermoplasmata archaeon | reverse complement strand
CTAAATGCATGATGGGATGGGGTGCATATTTTTATCGAAAAATTTCGTTAAGTTAACAGCACCTCATCGTTAGCAATATATTTTTAATCCATTACTCATGCATCAACCATTTCTCAAAATATTTATGAAAAGAGGTGCATTTATATTTTGGTGAGAGAAATGAAATGGCAAACGTTGTTTGCCATTTTTGTTGCTGGAATAATGATAGCAAGCATTTTTCCAGCAAATGTAAAAGCTGCCGTAGATGACTCTTATTCCAACCAGTTCCCACATGCAGATTTTACATACAAACCAGCCACGCCAGGAACTTATGAAACAATAATTTTTGATGCTTCTGCCAGTTATGACCCAGATGGTTACATTGTCTCATACAAATGGGACTGGAATGATGATGGTGTATATGATGCGACAGGGAAAACAGCAAGCCATACTTGGAATAGAGCCGGTAACTATACGATAAGGCTAAAGGTAACGGATGATAAAGGTGCCTCCGCAATAAAATGGAAAACAATAAGTGTTGTTGTTGCACCAAAGGCAGATTTTAGTTATACACCAGCAAATCCAACCGCGGGAGAAATCGTACAATTCTATGATGAATCAATAATTGGGGAAAGCAGTAATTCAGGAGGAAACATACAACCTTCCTCAGTAAATAATAATGTAGAGTACCAAAATGCTGTATTTATAACTTCATGGCATTGGGATTTTGGAGATGGCACAACGAGTAATGAAAGAAATCCTGTACATACGTACGAGAATGCAGGTGAATATAGAGTTACGTTAACAGTAACCACAAATAATGGAAAGAGCAGCAGTGTAACAAAAACAATAAATGTGGAGAGGATGCGTGTAGTGTTAAAAGTGGCGATATTAAAAGAATTTACCAAGCCAGGAGAAATACCATATGCCTCACAGCAAATAGCGGATATACTTAATGGATTCACTTGGTCGACCAAAAATAAAATCTATCAATTCTCCTGCAACATCCTGAGTTATGCAGAGGTGTGTAGCGGAGGTCTTAATACTGGAGGTTACAATGCATTTATCATCCCCGGGATTCCCATTCAATATGTTGCCGGAGTATGCCCAACTTTTTCAGCACTATTTGGTTTTAAAAAAGAGGTGAGAAAATTCGTAGATAATGGAGGAGGTTACTTCGGAATATGTGGAGGGGCTGTAGCAGCTTCTTCAGGAATAGAAAATCCAGATACATGGCTGGAAATCCTTGCTGACAGAGCAGCCCTTGGTTTAATTCCTGCAAAAGTAAAACAGGATTTCACAGATCCAATTACAGCCAGCTTACTGGGACAGCCAGAAAAGGTTGGTCAAACTGCATATCTATTTTACAATGAAAGTGATACTCTATACAATGAAACTTATGCTTTTGGAGTAACAGTAACTTTGGACAATATAGACACAAGCCATCCATTGTTCAAAAATCTGGATCTCTCCAGCATACCTGATGAAAGTTATGATGGAGAGCATTTAAGAATAAGATGGTGGGGGGGGGTCCAGGATTCCTAGGAAACGGGATTGCATATTATAAAGATGAAATTTCACAGATGGATAATACAAAACTACATGTATGGGAGTTTGTTGGAAATTGGTCCAAGACAAATGTTCCTGACTGTGTATTCACAAATTATTCAAACCCAACAGATAATGATTTGCTTGATTATCTAGGTTGGATAAAAAATATGGACTGGACAAAATGGGAAGACTATAATCAAACAGACATGTATGTGAGAACATATTTACAGGGTACTGCTGCAATAGCATCAGCTATTTATGATAAAAATGGAGATGGAATAGGAGGAAAAGTATTAGCTTTTGGTCCTCACCCAGAAGATTCAATATGGGATGGTGGCTATATAGCAGAGTCAAAAGATACACCTCATAACAGTCTATACAGAGGGCTCTTTCGCTGGGAAGAGAGCAATGTTTACGATTGGAAACTTAATCACTGGCTTATTATAAGAGGTGTTGCATGGGTGTCAGGAGTGCCAGAAAGTGAACTTCCATATACAAATCATCCTCCAGATAAGCCAGTTCTTTTATATCCCGGAAACAACGCAACAGATGTAAGCATTGATGTAACTTTAAGATGGCAATGTTCAGACCCGGATGGAGATGAACTTCTTTACAATGTTTATATAAGAGAGAAAGGTTCATCTACATGGCAGGTGGTATCTCGTATTAAAACAAACTATTACAAACCAGGAAATTTGGAATATTCAACAACCTATGAGTGGTATATTGTTGCAGTTGATGAACAAGGCTTAGAGACAAAAAGCAATCTGTGGCAATTTACAACAGAACTTTATGCGAGTCAAGGAAATGAGCGATTGCCTTCTTCCCCCATTTCAAAAGATGGCTATGCAACAGCTGTTGCATAGCTCCTCTCTTTCAATTTTATCCTGATGTTCCATTAACCCAGAATGTTACCTCACCAAATCCCCATCCGCCGATTTCAACAATCTGCTCTCCCGGGACAAACCAATCTGGATCGATTAAACGTAACTGAGGATAAACAAATTTTCCGAATATGTAATAGCCTGTTCCCCATATGGTGTGATGCGCATCCCGTGAATAATTTTTACTTTTTATCAAAATGCCAGCATCTCCTGTAAAATACTGCCCTACTCTTGCACTCACTCCAATCTTTTTACAATCTGGAGGAGTGGTGAAATTATCGTGTATTCTTTTCCCTCCAAAAAAGAAAATGGTTTTTGTGTATAAGTTATAGGAATTTCCGTAGTCAACATTTTCTTCTTTTTTCCTTTCATTTGCGGAAATAAAATATGGCGATAAAATGAATATAGATAACATGATAACGAGTAATTTTTCTTTCATGAATTTTTAATTATCTGCAATATTTATGATTTCTGAATTTGGATATAGAAGAGCAAGGAAATTCATAACTAAAAATATAAGAGCAATTCCAGATTCTAAAAATAAAAGAGGAGGAAAAAAACAAACATAATGAAATAGCATCATCTCTTCATTTTAGGGCATAGGTGATTTAGTTACACATCACACATAAATTATCCTTCTTTTACAATGGATAGTATATCCTTGAATTCCTCTGCTTTAGCATCGACAAGCATTTCATATATAGCGGTTTCAGCAGTTGTGACAAAAATACCTCCCTGTATCATTCTTTTGACTGCAACATCCTTTTCATATTTCTTCCTCGAAGAGGTGCAATCTACGGCAACATGCACTTCATATCCTGCCTCTTTTAAATCGAGAGCAGTTTGCAGAACGCATATGTGGGTTTCTATTCCAGTAATGATGCATTGCTTTCTTCTTATACCATCTATTCTGCTGGCAAATTCTTTATTTTTATAACAGCTGAATGTGGTTTTTTCTATTACCTCCTCGCCTATTATATCTGATATCTCCTCCACTGTATCGCCAAGTTTTTTCTGTTTTGTAACAATGATGGGCAGATTAAAAATTCTCGCTGCCTTTATTAACTTGCGAGTATTCCTTAAAACTTCATTGCCTCCTTCAATATGAGGCATCATTCTTTCCTGAAAATCAATTACAATTAGAATGGTATCGTTTTTGCTAAGCATCATAGCTCTGCTTCAAAGTCCTCTACACTATACTGGAACTGCTCGTCACTCTTTATTTCCCCTCTTGCCTTCAAAATTTCTCTTGCAAGGAGCCAATAGGTTAACGCAAGTGCTTTCCTTCCTTTATTATTTACTGGAATGACCAAATCAACATATCTCGTCTCATTATTTGTATCACATAGAGCTACGATGGGTATTCCCACCTTTATTGCTTCTGCCATCGCCTGCTTATCGCCTATCGGATCATTTACGAGCAGAATATCCACTTCGTGATAATTTCCGCAGAGAGGATTCGTTAGTGTGCCTGGCAGGAAGCGGCCTGGCTGGGCGATGAAGCCGCAAGCTTCAGCAAGCTTCGTTATTGGCTTTCTTGCATAATGGCGAACTGCTGCAACCATGACTTTCTCTGGCTCATATCTGGCAAGAAGTTTTGCAGCTGCCCTTATCCTTTTATCAGTCTCCTCTATATTTATGAGATACAGGCCATCGTTCCTCACCCTCGCAATAAAAGGTTTCATGTGAGCTGTTTTCTGCTGCGTGCCTATTTCAGCGCCGCACGAAATGTACATTTCCTCTGGAACCAACAGCTTTTTCTCCTCCATTATACCACCTTATACAACAGGCCCTTTTATATATTTTCCTCTCCTTCGCACCGTAATGGGTATCAAATCTTTTTCAAATTCAAGCAGCGCAAGCTGGAGCGGATCAATCACGCCGGGCGGCGGTTTTATAAGTAGGGGTGCGCCCATTGCAATCTGCAGTGCCCTGGCCCCGATGATACGGGCTTTCTCAAATCTTGTGTATTTCAAATTATCCCCTTTAAAACTTGTAAATTGGTATATAAATCGGATATAAAAAATTTATCCTTTATTCGAGGTTGTCGAAAAATTTCGTGAATTTTATATTCCCATCCTCTGTAGGAGGCACAGGGGATGGGAATGAAAAGATGGCAAAGATATGATGCCAGACATAAATTAGGCAACATAAAAAATCTTTACTATT
>JAGHBD010000088.1 GCA_021161135.1 Thermoplasmata archaeon | reverse complement strand
GGGGCGCGGAGTAACAATGGATGGCTTCTCTTCCTTGGCGGAGATGACTTGCTCTGGTCGACTGCCATATCTATAAACTGTTATCCCTTTGCATTTAAGTTTGTATGCAAGAAGATAGGCTTTTCTGACATCTTCCACACTTGCATCCTCCCGCAAATTTATGGTCTTTGATGTAGCATTATCAACATATTTCTGAAAAGCTGCCTGCATGCGAACATGCCATTCTGGGGGTATGTCGAGAGCTGTAACGAATATGCGTTGCACTTCCTGAGGCACCTCTTCTATCCCCTGCACTGAGCCGTTATTATCTGCAATTTTTTTGAGTAATTCCTCGCTAAAGAATCCCATCTCTTTTGCAATTTTTTCAAAATAAGGATTTATTTCATAAAGGCGGTCTTCCTCATCAAGCACATTTCTCACAAATGAAATGCCAAAGAGTGGCTCGATGCCAGAAGAGCAGCCTGCTATTATTGAAATGCTGCCTGTTGGGGCGATCGTTGTTACAGTTGCATTTCTCATTGCCTCATATTTTCCATCATATACGCTTCCTTTAAAATTCGGGAATGAGCCGCGCTGTTTTCCTAACTCCACACTCGCTGCTTTCGCCTCTTTCTGTATGAATGACATTATTTTTTCAGCAAGTTCCAAAGCTTCGTTACTGTCATACGGAATATTTAGCTGGATAAGCATGTCAGCAAAGCCCATGACACCAAGACCTATTTTTCTATTTGCTAAGGTCATTTTTTTGATTTGTGGTATCGGATACTTATTCATGTCGATTACATTATCGAGAAAATGCACAGCCTTCCATGTTATGTCCTTCAATTTTTCCCAATCAATATCTCCATTTTTAACAAATCTCGATAAGTTTATACTTCCGAGATTGCATGATTCATAAGGCAGCAATGGCTGCTCTCCACATGGATTTGTTGCCTCTATCTCACCCACATGAGGTGTGGGGTTATGGCGATTTATTTCATCTATAAAAATAACTCCTGGCTCACCACTTTTCCATGCCTCCTCAACTATTTTATTGAAAACTTCCGCAGCATTTAATTTACCCACCGTCTCACCAGTGCGAGGATTTATAAGCTCGTAATCTTCACCCTTCATCGCTTTTTCCATAAAATCATCTGTAACGGCAACTGATATATTGAAATTTGTGAGTTCCTTAGGATTTTCCTTACAGGTTATAAATTCCATTATGTCTGGGTGATCAACTCGCAAAATACCCATATTGGCTCCTCTTCTTCTCCCTCCCTGCTTTATTACATCCGTAGCAGAGTTGAAAACTTTCATGAATGAAACTGGTCCGCTTGCAATACCTCCTGTACTCCTTACTATATCTCCTTTTGGTCTTATACGTGAAAAGGAGAAACCTGTGCCTCCTCCGCTCTGATGAATGAGGGCTGTATGTTTCAGTGTTTCAAAAATTTTGTCCATGGAATCTTCGACGGGCAAAACAAAGCAGGCAGAAAGCTGCTGAATGCTCGTGCCAGCATTCATTAGTGTGGGGGAATTTGGCAAAAAATACAGATTGATCATCATATCATAAAATTCCTTTTCCGTCTTTTTTACATCTCCTCCATATTTTTCATCTGCTTTGGCAATATTTTTTGCTACTCTTCTGAACATTTGCTCTGGTGTTTCTATAACCTTTCCATTTTCATCTTTTCTTAGATATCTTTTCTCCAGAACCTTTATGGCATTTTCTGTGAGCTTAACCATTGTATTGTAAATGCAGAGTCGTTATAAAAAAATTGGGACAGCAATGAATGAAATCACAATACTTAATAATGTGCCGACAATTAAATGCGTGGATTACAGACTATACGTCTATGATTTGAATGAGGACGATGCTAAAAAATGCACAGCCAAAAAACTTGCAAAATTTGGCATGGTAAAAATTGTGAAAAGAGCAAGAGAGCTACCATCACATGCTGTTCTTTTAAGCCCATTGGCAAAAAAAGCTCTTTCGAGGGAAGATGCCAATATAAAGAATATAGTTGCAATAGATTGCTCATGGAAGAATGCAGACAAATTTTTCAAAAAGTTTCGTCACAGAATGAAGGAAAGAGCATTGCCTTATTTAGTGGCTGCAAATCCAACAAACTATGGCAGACCATATAAACTTAGTACTGCAGAAGCACTTGCAGCAGCCCTATACATATTTGGAAATGAAGAGATGGCAAAGCAAATCCTGAGTAAATTTAAATGGGGGGAACATTTTCTGCAGCTTAACAAAATGCCTCTCGATGATTACAGAAAAGCAAAAAGCAGTGCAGAAGTTGTTAAAGCGATGGAGGAATACATATAACAACATTATTTTATATGGTATGCTTTTTACATCATGGAGGTTTCATTCCCATATGGCAAGGAAAAAATAGTTATTGATATTCCAGAAAAAAATTTGGTTAAAGTCGTAGAGGCAAAAGAAAAAAAGGCAGAAAATGAGGAGCAAATTATAGAAAAAGCACTGAATGAACCAGCAAATTTGAAAATACTTAAAAAATTGAAGGGAAAAATTGCGATTGTTGTTGATGACAAAACTCGTCCATGCCCAACCAAAAAAATTCTTCCGCATTTGCTGGATAAAATAAAGGGTAATGTAAGGATAATTTTTGCAACTGGAACACATGTGCCTGTAAATGAAAAGGAAGCAGAGGAATTGCTGGGAAAAGAAATAGCAAACAGCTATGAATGGCTCAGCCACAGCCAAGATGCAAAATTTGTCGATTACGGGGTAACAAGCTTTGGAACACCTCTCTTTTTCAATGCAGCTTTTGCCAATGCAGATGCCAAAATTTTGATTGGAGATGTAGAATACCATTATTTTGCTGGCTATGGAGGGGGAAGGAAAAGTGTTTTACCTGGTGTGGCTACGGAAATAACGATAGAAGCAAATCATAAGAGAATGTTTCATGAGAAAGCAAGATTTGGAATACTTGATGGAAACCCAGTTCATGAAGACATGGAGGAGGCTGCTGGAATTGTGGGCGTAGATTTTTGCCTAAATGTTGTTATGAATGGAAAGCATGAAATAGTTGGTGCTTTTGCAGGGAATCATAAGGAAGTGTTAAGGAAGGGAGCACAACTGGTCGATGAAATGTATAGAGTGAATGTGCCTCACAAAGTGGAGGCAGCCATAATAGCTGCAGATGGCTTCCCCCATGATATAAATTTATATCAAGCCATGAAAGCCATACAGACAGTTATAGACGTTGTCAAGGAAGGAGGGACTATTGTGCTTATAGCCCAATGTAAAGAAGGGCATGGAAGTGAAAAATTCTATAATGAAATGGGAAAATATGGAAGTAGCGAAGAAATAAAGGAGGATTTAATGAAGAAATTTATAATGGGCAAGCACAAAGTATATTACATGTTGAAAGCAACAGAGAAAGTAAAACTTTATATGGTTACAGATATGGACAGCGAGCTTGTTGCTCATTTCAGAATGGAAAAAATAGATGGTGATGAAATCCTCGATAAAATTTATGAGAGGCATGGAGAAAAAGTAAAAATTCTGGCGTCTCCTCATGCTTCAACAACACTCGCCACCCTCCAATAACTTTAATTTTTTATAGTGTTTGGGCATTTAATCCCATGAAATTCTGGGATGAAAAAATAGAGACAATGCCTTTAAAGGATTTGAAGGAATTGCAACTTTCCCGTCTCAAAAAAATTGTAAAGCATGCTTATGAAAACAACGAGATATATCATAGGAAGTTTGATGAGGCTGGTTTGAAGCCAGATGACATAAAAAGTCTGGATGATTTGGAAAAAATACCCTTTTTGACAAAGGATGAACTTCGCAATTATTATCCTTTTGGCCTGCTGTGCGTGCAGCTTGAAGATTGTGTTGAAATTCATGCTTCTTCGGGCACAACCGGAAAACCAGTTGTAGCAGTATATACAAAAAATGATTTGGAAGTATGGGCGGAGGTGATGGCCCGTTCTTTATGGGCTAATGGTTTAAGGAAAGGAGATGTATTGCAGAATGCATATGGCTATGGTTTATTTACTGGCGCTCATGGTTTTGAAAAAGGTGCACAGAAAATAGGGGCTTTGGTTGTACCTACGAGTTCTGGCAACACAAAACGGCAGATTAACATAATGAAAGATTTTGGAACAACAGCACTTGCCTGCACCCCTTCTTATTCCTTATATATGGCAGAAGTAGCGAAACAAATGGGTTTCGAGCCAAACAAAGATTTCAAACTCCGTCTCGGGCTTTTTGGGGCGGAGGCATGGAGCGATGAGATGAGGAAAAAAATAGAAGAAACATGGAGTATAGTTGCCCATGAACATTATGGATTGACTGAAATAATAGGGCCAGGTGTTGTCACAGAATGCGAGGAAAAAAAACTCCATATAAATGCTGACCATTTCCTTGCAGAAATTATAGATCCCAAAACAGGTGAGCGTTTAGAGCCGGGAGAGGAGGGAGAGCTTGTTTTTACAACATTGACGAAAGAAGCTTTTCCAGCGATTCGTTTTAGGACGAGGGATATAGCAGGATATATTGAAGAGCCGTGCGATTGCGGACGTACTTTGCCTATACAGACACGTATAAAAGGAAGGAGCGATGACATGATGAAGGTTAAAGGAGTTATTGTTTTCCCGAGCCAGATTGAGGAGGCAATGATGAAAGTTGAGGGAGTGAGCGGGAACTATCAACTTGTAAAGAAAAAGGAGAAGGAAATGACGACGCTCATTGTCAGAGTAGAACCCACAGAAGAGAGATATAAAGAAGGGAATCTTGACGAATTGGCAGAAAAAATTGAGGGGGAAATCTACACAATATTGAATTTAAGGATTCCGGTTGAAATAGTTAAGCCAAATACATTGCCAAGAAGCGAGGGAAAAGCGAAAAGAATTGTAGAAGAATAACCTACATAAGGGTGTAAGAAAAAATATTCATGAAAAGGATGAAAAGAGGTATTGAAATAACGGTTGTCCAGGTTACTGCCAGTGCAGTAACCTTTTTATTTATCCCATAAGGAATAAGAAACATATTTGTGCTTGTTATGGGTAAAATTGAATTTAAAAAGAGAACAATAAACCATTCTGATGGTATTATATCGAGAACAAAAAGGCTTCCAAATATCAATGCAATAATCAACGGTGTGACAATTATTGTTAGCAGGAGAATTTCCCTTACCCACGCCATTTCCCCTTCTTTGCTGAAAATTAATTTTTTAAGTTCATTCACATGCAAATCCTTGTATTTTATGCTGGCTCCCACATAATACAAGGCGGCGGGAATAGTAATTGCCGCCATAAAATCTAACAATCTTCCATACTCCAGCGAAGCAGTTGTTATTCCATATTGCCGATGAATGAGAGCAGCTGTTATGGGGAATATTATAAGATACCACGGATAGAGTCTTAAATACACAGGGAGGGGGCTTTTTTCCTCTTTGTGCATTTCTTTTTTGTGCAAATAGGCAAGCACGTAAGGCACGATAGCAAAAAGATAGATACCTAAGAGACTTATATAAATGGCAGCGGGAATGGCAATTTTATCGAAGGCAAGCATCGCCCCCCCAACAAAAGCAGCACTTCTACCTTGATTCACTATAACTGTTTTCAAAAATTCCCCTTTTCTTTTATCGGCACATGCCTTTTTTACTCTTGAAATGGCAAAGAAATAGGCAATCATATAAAGAAAAGCCATTACGATGCAAGAAACTATCACAAAATCAATTTCCTCCTCGCCAAAATTGACATTGAGAAAGTGTTTGAAAAGTAAAATGGGTATGAAAACAAAAAGCAATACTATTCCTGCCTTCTTCATTGCCCTGCTTATTCTTTCCTCTCCATAAATTCTGGCTAAAATAATATTGACTACAAAACCTACAACTATCCATGGAAGTGTGTAAAGCCCTGTTATATATGGCATCACTTTATCTATTAACTCGAGAATACTATCCCCCGAAATGGAAAAGTAAAAGAATTAAAAAAGGTTTGGGAAAAGTTATTTGTACATTTCTGCAAGTTTAAGTATCCTTCTTGCTTTCTTTTCCACCGGTAAGTCAATCATTCTCCCATTAAGCGTCGCCACTCCTTCACCACTTTTCTTCGCTTCCTCTATGGCAGCAATAATCTTCTTTGCCTCCTCTACTTCTTCTTGCGATGGCATAAAGCATTCATGAATGATTTCTATCTGGCCAGGATGTATAGCTCCCTTTCCATCGAAACCAAGTTCAATTATTTTCATTGTTTCCTCCCTCAATCCCTCATTATCCTCTATATTTGGATATATCGTATCGAGTGCCTGAATGTCTGCCGCCTTTGCCGCCACAACTATCTGGCTTCTTGGATAGAGCAAAGCTTCCCAGGTTCTTTTAGCCCCGGTATCTCTCGTATAATCCTCTGCACCAAAGGCAATGGCAACTATTTTATCGCTTGCATTCGCTATTTCTTTAGCATTTGCTATTCCCTTAGCAGTTTCTATAATTGGCATGAGGTGACAATCAAGATTGGCTTCTGCCATTATTTTTTCAATGACTTCTATGTCTTCTCTGCTTTCCACTTTTGGAATGCAAAGTCCATGGGGATTTCCATATGATATAACTGCCAAATCTTCCCTCGCCATTTCCTTGTTTATTCTCACCCATATCTCTGCATTTCCAAAATCCATTTCTTTCAATGCATTTTTCACTAAATAGCGGGCATCGTGTTTTTGTTCAACAGTCACAGAGTCTTCGAGATCAAGAATTGTACAATCGCAGCCATATACTGCCACATTATTTATGAAACGAGGATTATTCCCTGGAACATAAAGCCTGCTCCTCCTCATTCTATCTTTTGATGTTTTCCCACGCCTCGCCTTCTTATCTGGGATTTCTTCCCTTATTGCTTTACTTAGTGCCGCCTCTAAGCGTGCCATGATTACATAATCGATAGCCCCACTCTCCTGTATTTCAACATCCGCCTCTATCCCTATCTCCTCGAGTCTTTTACCAACAATATCTTTTATATGTTCTTCAAACATCCATCCTGTTTTGCTCTTAATTGTCACATTACCTTCTCCAGGCTTTACCCTAACTATACAGTCTCTCTTATTTTCTGTTCCCGCAACCGCTTCTTCCATAATCTTCATTTTTCTCCCCTCACAATTTCAAAATCAATAAAATCACAATGATGAATAACAATCGCTTCTTTGCATCTTTCAACAAACTCTCCTTCTTTGGAATGAGCTGCTATTATATTCACTATCTTTTCGTCCAGCCCTACCTCCATGGCTATTGCCGCCCCAGAAACAGGGTGGCGAATATATTTTCCAAAATCAGATTTAACAACCTTTCCATCTCTCTTTTCATATTCCAGCAGCTTGCCCACATCATGCAGCAATGCACCAGCTATCAAAATATCCATATCGAGGTCTCCCCTTACTCTTCCTATTTCATATGCCATCTTAGCAACATTATTAACATGTTTCACGTACGAATATGCATCCTGAACAAGAAGAGTAAAAGGTATTTCTTCCAGATTATTCCATCCACCTCTTTCCATTGCAATCTCGTAACATTTTTTTACTTTTTCTCTTAATTCTTCATCTCTTATCTCTTTCAGCAGGGGAAACACCACCTCCAAATCCATGAGGGAAAATATCTTTACATTTTTATAATTTTGCCGCCTTTATAGATGTTCTGGCTTCAGAAGCATAGTCTATGCTCTCTTTCATTAACATGGGATAAATTCTTTTGAATTCCTTTTCACCATAAAAACTTGCATTTAACCACATTTTTTCTATTTCTATCGCCTTCATTTGCAATTCTAAATCCGACAAAGTGAGTAGCATTATCGCCTCCTCACGTTTTCCTTCCTCCAATAGCTGTCTTGCCTTTCTTTCCGTAGCCTGTGTTATATTCACGAATTCTGCCTCCACTTTTTCAAATACTTCTGTAAGATTTCCATGTCCATATTTTTCAAGCAATTTAGCTGCCAGTTTATGTGCCTCACCATTTTCATAAGCATCATAAATATCAAGAGAGGCAATATGACAGGGTACAAAAATTGCCGCGCATTGGTTTGGAGCAAACCAGAGGCAACTCAAAATATCTGGATAATCTTCAGGAATTTTGTACACTGTTGCAACTTCATATCCACCTTGACACATGCCCCGCAATCCCTCTATTTCGTAGCTATGCACTCTCGCCCATTTCATTGCATCCTGAACATCTATTTTGCCATAATTCTGCTCAACAATCCCCCTCATTTTTCTTTCCCACTCATAATACTTGAAACAGAGAAACAACCTTGCTTTTCCTTCTTTTATTTCATAGAGTTTTAGCCAGAAATTTCCTATAACAACGCCTTTTCCGACTTTTACTTCTTTTAAAAGACCAATTGGATAAAATCGAGCCTTTATGAAATTATTTCCAATGTCAGCAATATAGACACCAAACATACCCCCAAGCCTCACCACATCTCCTTTCTTTACCCATCCCAAAAATGTGCTGTTGAAATTCGCAGCAGTAAAAAGAGGATATAAAAGATGGACATTCCATAACAACCTAGGATAGTTAGACTGTATCTCCACACCATTTTCGATTTCCTTAATTCTGTAATTGAATGCATCTGCCTCTATAACAACACCCTTTTTTGAGTCAATAACAAATATGTTTTCTGCAACAGAGGTTGCATGAAGTTTTTTCACAACATGGATTAGAAGTTCCACCGCCTCTTCAATATTGTCTGCAGACTGAGCGGCATATCGCAGCCAGTCAAAGTCATCCCATGCATGGCGAGAGGGATTAATGAGATAGGAGATGGTATCTGCGTCTCCGAAAGCTATCCCGGCATCGTTAATGAGCATGCCTGGCTTTGTTATATTTGGTAGAACATCATTGAAAGTTGTCGTTCCTATAAAAGATCGTTCAACCACAAAATGCATTTTATATCCAAACCATGGATGGCGATAATCATATTCATATCCTCTTGGCACTTTACACAACGCTTGCCAGCCCGGGCGTGCAGGATCACGAACTTTGAGCAAAATGCTGTAATTGCCAGCGGTGGCGTTGCCAACTGCCATCACCAATTTACATTCTCCTGGAAAAATTGTGGAAGAGTGCTTGATATTTTCAATATTTTTCTCAAAACTGGATGATGGTGGAAAAATGAAAATTGCTGCTGCTATCACAACAATAACTTTTCTTTTCATTCTATCTGTACATTAATGAGGGGCCTTCATCGCCTGCCTTCGCTGTTCTAATTATTTCTTTTGCCATCTCTTTTGTCATTCCAAAGGTTTTCATTAGATACTCTTCCACTTCTCTCTCGCTCTCCTCCTCAAGCTTTTCTTCCACAATCTGAAGAAGATGTGAAACCCATTTTACCATATAATCCTCGCTGAATCCAAGTCTTTCCACCATATCATTTAAGGCGAAAAGGGTGGCGGCAAGGGCATCACTAAATTCTTCTCTGCTCAATGAAACGAGATCCAAATCTGTATGAATGATTATCTCATCGTTATCTCCGCCTATAATATATTTTGCCATTCTCCATCTGCCATTAAGCAGGAGAAGAGTGCGATATATTTTGAGTCTCTCTTTTAATTCCATTACAGCTGTCTCAATTCCAGTATATATTTGCAGGGATGCAAAACCTTTGCTTATATGAACATAAACGCTATATGGGGTTTTAGGACTAATAGCCTTTATCAATATTTCATCTTCAATCTCCTCTACTTCAACATCCCAATGTTCATCAAGCGGTTTATCAGGATCAGCAATTTCTTCTTCAAACCATTTAACAAATTTATCCTTCCATTGTTCCTCATCCATCATATATAAATGGCGAGGACAATAAATTATTTTTTATAGCCAAACTCATCAAATGCGAATTTCCATTCACTATATACTTTTTCTCTTATCTTATCTGTGATAACATAACTATGGGGCTTGTAGTTTTTGTGTTTCTCCACATATCGCCTGAAATATGGCTCAGCCTTTTCAAATCCATCCAAGCCAAGTTTTTCATATATCCATTTCAATTTTTTCATTGGCTCCTTTACAAATTCTTCATAGCTTATTTCAACAAGATTGCCCTTATCTATAAGGTGCTTTTCCTCGAAATACTTACTATAAACTTCCTTATAGAAATCAAGAATGAATCTATCCAACATTTCTTTTTCTATGTGTTGGAAAGAAAAGATGGGGAGAATTTTTTCATATAACCTCCACGTCGAAAGATACACCTTGTATGGATTTGGATAAATATGAATGAATTTTGCATCAGGAAATATTTCTAATAAAAGTTTTATTCTGCCAGTATTTACAGGACTTTTGAGTAAGATTCTCTTTCCATCGTGTTTCAGCGTTATTTTCTTGAGCAAGTATTCATACCAATTTTTCCATTTTTGCTTCACTTCTTCACTCACTCCTTCAAATAAAACATATTTCCTAAAATAATAGTTTATTTTTTTTGGGAAATACCATCCATGATAAAAAGAATATGAACAGAGATTTGCTATAGCATATTCTTCCTCGTACGGAAGCCCTGCATCCATTTCCAAGTCATCCATGGGGCGCTTTTCAGGTAATCTTTCCTCCACCAGTTTCCTTAATTTATCATTGAGTAGCACCCATGGAGCCATTGTTTCAAAAGTTGAAACATACGCCAAAGACTTATCCTGACCCATCAAATAATGAAGGAACGTTGTTCCACTTCTGAAATGACCCACAATAAATAAAGGGGGAACTATTTCCACATCCCGCAGCTTTCTCTCAACCATCCTCTTTTCTTTAATTCTAGAAGGAGTAAGAAAAAGAATAAGCATTGTTACATATAAGGCACGAGGGACAAACCGCCAATCTATGCAAAATTTATTTTCCGCAAGCAAATAGAGCCAGTTAGTGAAGGAGGAGCCACCGAGAGGTTGCTGTGAAAAATTCAGGTAAGCATCTTTGTTAAATTTAAGTTTCATGCATGGGTAATGCAAACATCATTTAAAATTTTTTTACAAATTGATTTTAATTTGTGGCTCAGAATGAATGAAGAAGTTGCTATAGAACATGTGTTTCATTCTTGAAATTTTTATATCTTGTGAATAATAACTTTCTTGTTTTCCAATCCTCCAAATATTCCTTCCCTTCACAATCATCCGATGGAAGGTATTCAATTCTCCACCAATCTTTTCCATCTCGTGCCTCCTGCGAGATGGAAACATAAATTTCACGAAATTTTTTGATAACCTCAAAAATTTCAGAAATTATTTATTCTTTTAATCCTTATTTCGACATGGGAAAGACTTCGACGGTAACATTTATTTCAATAGTTGCCTCAATAATTGCATTCTCCATCTTTATATCTGCTTTCCCTGAAGGAATAAAAATTTCCTCTCCTTTGGATATCAAATATGAGGGAAGGGACTTTAAATTCTATGGAGGCATAGAAGGCGAGGGTAGCAAACTATATTCCATCAATTCATCCGCGATTTTGAACAATATGAGCATTGAAGGAAAAATTTTGGTTAATGGAAGCTTTGTTTTTGTCAGTTATAGTGCCTTATTTGTGGCGGAGAAAATATTTACAAAAGAAATAGAGATTCACGGAAAAAATTGCTGGGTAACAACAGATAATAACAGCACTTTTTATGAATCCATTGATGGGAAAATAAAAGGAGAAATTTTAATTGAAATAGAGGGGGAAATAAAGCTAATGGAAGGGATGGAAAATAAAAGCATTGAAGTAGTGCCTGAAAGTTTTATAAAAATCTTTCCAGCAAAATTCAACAAAATATTCTTCATTAATGGAAGTGGAAAAATAGAAATTGAGGGGGAAGAGAAAAATTTCAGCAAATATGTTTTCTTTAGAGGAGAAGGAAAATATAACAAAAATAGATTAAATGCCTCTGGCTATCTTCTTGCAATAGATGGAAAATTTTATGATGATGAAAAGAAAATTTATTTCATTCCTCTCAAAATATTCGCATTGTGGGTTGTAGCGATAGCCCTCTTCATAATTTCCTCTTTTCTGAAGAAAAATATTTTCATTGAAAAAGATGAAATGTTTGCTGGTTTCTCCGCCATTATGTGGCTTCTCTTCTTTGGCATTTCCATTTATTTATGGAGTTGCGAGATGGAAAGAATTTTCGGTTTAAGCCTTATGGATGTTAAAAAAATAACAATAGGCAGTCTCCTTTTTCTTTCGTTATTCATTGTCCCCTATCTCGTGGCAGTGGGCATAATAGGATTTCCTGCAAAGGTGGCGGTGGCGGCAATTTTCGAAATGATAGGGTTATCAAATGTTGGAAAGGGTATTGGAAGAGCAATTGGCTTCTCTCTTACAACATTCTGGGGCATTTCTCTAATAAGCTCCTTACTCAATCTAACACTATCGCCTTTGCTTAGATTGCTCGGTTAAAATGATGCCTGTATGGAATGAAAGAGCACTATTCATTGATGCTGAAAAAACTCTTGTTATTGCAGATTTACATATCGGTATCGAGTTTGAATACAGGAGACAGGGAATAAATATTGCCCTTCAAACAGATAAGCTGCTGGAAAGATGTATAAAATTGATCAAGGAGACTGGAGCGGAGATACTCGTTCTCTTAGGAGATGTAAAACATATGATAGTTGCAAAAGAGGAAGAAGACAAAGAAATGTTGAAGATTGAGAGAAAATCTGTAAGAAAATTTCTTAAAATTTTAAATGAATATGCTGAAATCTGGATAGTAAGAGGAAATCATGATGGGAGATTAAGGAGTAAATACGCAAAGATATTTGGAGCAAGAGGTATATTCATTGGAGATATTGCTCTTGCTCATGGTCATTCATGGGCAGATGAAGAAATAATGGATCGAAAATATATGATCACAGCCCATATACATCCATTTGTCAAAATATCGACTGAAATAGGATATAGTTATATGCAACCCTGTTGGGTAAAGGGCAAAATGAAAAAAGATGCTTTTCTAAAAAGATACAGCAGCGGAAATCATAAAATGAAATTTATCATAATGCCTCCTTTTAATCCTTTATGCGGTGGCATCGCCGTAAATGAGGCGAAAATAAAGGAGGGGATGGTAAAGATATTTGATATGGACAATGCCCACGTATATTTGCTTAATGGAGTAAATCTCGGCAGGATAAAAAATTTAAGGTGAGGAGACATTATGAAATGGTGGCAAAATGAAGATACTTATAACTGATGAGGTTGCGGAAGAGGCAATGAATTTGTTGAAAGAAAAACACGAGGTTGTTTTTAAAGAATTGCGAGGAGAAGAGTTGGCGAGAGAGATAGGAAAATACGATGCTTTGATGGTAAGAAGTGCAACAAAAGTAACGAGAGATATCATTGAAAGGGCTGAAAGGCTTAAGGTTATAGGAAGAGCAGGAATAGGCGTTGACAACATTGATATAGATGCTGCAAGTGAGAAGGGCATATATGTTGTTAACTCTCCCACTGGCTCTACCCGTTCTGTTGCGGAACTCACATTTGCCCTCATGTTTGCTTTAGCAAGGCATATTCATAGGGCTGATGCTACAATGCGTCAGGGAATATGGGCAAAGAAGAAATTGAAGGGCATAGAACTTTTGGGAAAAACACTTGGTTTAATCGGTTCTGGAAATATAGCAAGAGAAGTAGCGAAAATGGCAAACTGCCTTGGAATGAAGGTTCTCGTATATTCCCCTCATTGCACACAGGAAAAGGCATCAGAAATGGGAGCAGAACTAAAGAGTTTGGAGGATATTTTCAGAGAATCAGATTTTGTCTCCCTCCATATACCAAAAACTGAAGAAACATATCACATGGTAGATGAACGCCTCCTTTCTCTCATGAAGCCCACTGCATATTTAATTAATGTGGCAAGAGGAGGAGTTGTTGATGAAGAGGCATTATATAAAGTTCTCAAGGAGAGAAAAATAGCAGGAGCCGCCCTTGACGTATATGAAAAAGAGCCACCCGAAAAATCTCCTCTCTTTGAACTGGAGAACGTCGTTTTCACACCCCATATAGGAGCGGCGACGAAGGAGGGGCAGATAAGGGCAGGCGTAATATGTGCGGAACAGATTTTGAAGGTGCTCGATGGCAAGGAACCGGATTACTGGGTTAATAAAGACAAGATGAAAAGTTAATTAATGAAAAGGAGATAATCTTTTGTGAGATTCGAAGCAAAGGCAAGAAATTGCAACGCAAGGGTGGGAGAAATAGAGATCAATGGAAAAAAGTGCAGCACACCCAATATTCTGTGGTATGCTTCTGCTCGCATTCCTCCGCCGCCCTTCGCCGAGCTTAAATTGGGTGAGGAGATAGGAGGCGGAGGGACGTTTTTTTATCCAAAAGAGTGTAAATTTTGTATTCCACCTTCGCTGATATATCCTCATTTCTTTCCTGACGAAGTGCATCGGGAGGCTTTTGAGATAAGCAGAGAATATTTTAATGAGTTTTTCAGCATTATTTCTCCCAAATGGGATAAAATTGATTCTTTCATATATATAATGGCGAATGCAAAAGAATTATTTTCCAATTCTCGCAACTTTGTTGAAAATATTGTAAAAATAAGAGAAAAAATAGGATACTCGTTGCTGTATGCTCCCGGCATAGCAAATCCAATCAATCTTCCAATTTTATGTTATGCAGGCATTGATTTATTTGATTCCCTCGATGTAATAATAAAAACGAGGAAAGGGATTTATTTCACATCAGAACAGGAATATAAAATTGAGGAAATTGAAGATTATCCATGTAGCTGCAAATACTGTACAAAAGGCATAGATGGCTTTAACGATTTGCTCATGCACAACTATAATGTCATGCAAAACGAGCTGGTAAAAATAAGAGAATTGATAAAAAAGGGCATGTTGAGAGAATATGTGGAGGCTAAAAGTCACTTCAATGCAAATTTTGCCTCCATAATAAGGATTTTCGACTCCTCCTTTTACAACTTTCAGGAAAAAAGATATGCTATAGTTGGCGCCAATATAATTGCATCTCCATACTCTCTCAATCGCCCTGACATAAGAAGATTCAGGGAAAGGATAATAGAGAGATATTCAAAGCCAAAATGCACCAAAATTCTCCTCCTCCTTCCCTGTTCGGCTAAAAAACCATATTCTGCATCAAAATCTCACCAGCTTTTCAATCGGGCAATCTCGGTTACATCAAATAGGCAGGTGATTCATGAGGTTATTGTAACCTCTCCTCTCGGACTCGTACCCAGAGAAATGGAACTTACATATCCAGCTGCCCACTATGACATATCCACTATAGGCTACTGGGATAGAGAGGAAGTGGAAATGATAAACAGAATGCTCAAAAAATATATTGAGAAAAACAGTTACGAAATAATCATAAATCATCTCCCGCCCGAGATAGCAGATTATATGGAGATAGATGCGATAAGGACATGTGTTGAACACCCTACAAGTGAGGAATCTCTTAAAAAACTTGAGGAAGCTGTGAGGGCGGCGGATGATTTTGAATATATAAAGCATACGAAGAGGCGGAGGGATAATATAGAGGCAATTTTAAGATATCAGTTTGGTGAGGTTGCTGAGAAATTTCTTGAAGGATGTGAAACCAAAGGGAAATTTCCAGAATATAAAATATATTTTGAAGGAAAACAAATTGCATCGTTTTCTGCTAGAAGGGGTCTTTTTGCATTAACTTTCCCCGGAGGGAAAAAACTTGGTAAAAATTACTGGGTTGAAATTGATGATTTCACACCAAAAGGGAGTGTATTTGCAGTTGGTGTAAAAGGAGCCGATGAAAGGATAAGAGTAGGAGATGAAGTTGTCATATTCCATGAAAATGAGGTTAGAGGTGTTGGAGTAGCTAAAATGAATGGAGAGGAAATGGTGGAAGTAAAAACAGGAGAAGCAGTTAAAGTCAGGCATTACAAATAAATGAGAAAAGTCTTGGAAGCATGAATGATATAATTTAATATCCGATCATCTCTATTTCATTGCTTTCTGTATCTATAAGGGTTGCTATACCTTTTTTACCTATGCTGCAATTCACAACATAACACTTCCCAT
Organism: Thermoplasmata archaeon; assembly: GCA_021161135.1. Classification (GTDB taxonomy): domain Archaea; phylum Thermoplasmatota; class E2; order UBA202; family JdFR-43; genus JdFR-43. The sequence continues at coordinate 826 of JAGHBD010000088.1, read as the reverse complement.
ACATTTCATATCCTGCGTCTTCATGCACATGTCCGCATATGATGTAACGTGGCTCTTTCTCCTCCATAAGCCGGCGCAGCCATTTGCTCCCTATATGCATTCCTAAGAAAGCTCTGTCCTTTGTTTTATATGGAGGAACGTGAGTAACAATGATATCTATCCTTTTTTCAATATTTTCTGGATATTTGCCTCCAATGCCCAAAAAAACGAGATTTTCATATTCTATAATCTTTCCATCTATGAAATGAACTAAATTGTTCAAATGGGAAAGATTTCCATCCATGTTACCATATACACCATATATTGGAACATCTATTTTCTCCAGTATTTTATCATCTATATTTCCCCAGTCTCCAGCAATAATAACTAAATCAGGCTGTCTCTCCTCAAAAACTCTTACGAATTTTTCATATCTTTCTCGTCTTCCATGAAAATCTGCAGCACACTGCAGAAGCATTTTACTTTCCTTTTCTATACTTATAATTTATGGCTCTATTAAGCTTAATATATAAATCGGCTCCTTTTTCCAGAATAGGATCCTCTTCAAGCACTTCTATCGCATCTCTAGCCAGCATATTAAGTAATTTCTTTATCTCTTCTCTATTATTCTCTATAAGACTAACCAAACCTTTCACTATCTCATCAATACTTTCTCCCTCAAGCTTTATCTCTATCTTCATTTTATCTCTTCCTTAGCCTCTTATCTATATGCATCAAAAGCTCTTCAACTTCTTTCTGTGTGAGATAGTTTTCCTGCTGCTCCATTTTTATTTCTGAAAGTCTCAATCTTATAGCTTCCTTGCACAGTTCTGCAACACTTGTATAT